>JASHNX010000165.1 GCA_030041415.1 Candidatus Sulfotelmatobacter sp. | reverse complement strand
ATACAAATAGTGAAGCGGAATGGGGATCTTGCGCAGTTGCCCGTCGTCGCCGCGGGCCACAAATAGGATGTAGAAACGCTTGCGCAAATAAATTCCTTCCGTTTTTGATTGATCAGGGCCGGAATTCCAGGCCATGTTCTGAGGTTGCAGAAAGCCTGTTCGGACCGCTGATTTTTTCGGGACACGCTCCCATCGTGGGAGTGGAGGATGCAAACGTGCCCTACTTCTACCGAACCCAGGAGCAAGCTCGCAAACCACTCTCTCTGCAATCGATGAAGGATGCAGAACTTAGCTTGTCCAAAGGTACTAAATTCGCTCGGCCAGAGTTTTGTGAATGACAGGTAAAAGGTAGCAAACTAGGTTCCGGGTGTCAACGACCGTCCGGTCGATTGGAGATTACTTAAGACGGAGTAACCACAAGTCACCTCCTGGTGGTTACCTGCGCGGATGGGCCATGACGATGCCGTTCGAAAAGGTCCCGCGATTGCAGTCTAATTGCTGTTCTCCTTGCCGGTCTTGGGCTTGACGGTGGCTGGAGCCGGATCTTCTTCGCTGAGCAGCGGCGCCGCAATTCGCAGAGCTTCGACCTGCCGCTTCACTTTTGACATTTCCTGTTCTTTCTGCCGCAATAATTCCATTACGTCGATCACCAATTTGCTCCTGGATGATGTCCTCAAAATGTTTTTCTGTCCTACCGAACTTTAGGCGCGAAGTTGGGCAAAGAGCAATGCACAAAGGTACGACACCCACGCCGGCTCTTAATGTCCGCAATGGTAAGGATGACCTTTTAGAATCGTGAAGGCGCGGTAGATTTGCTCCAGCAGAACCACCCGGGCGAGATCATGCGCGAGCGTCATTTTGCCGAGCGAGATCACATGTTGCGCAGCTCGCAGCGCCGCGTCGCTGAATCCATCCGCCGGCCCAATGGCGAAAATCAGCGGCAGTGGATTGCGATCCTGATAGTCTCCGAGAAAGCGCGCGAATTCTTGCGACGAAAACTGCCGGCCACGCGAATCAAGCAGCGCCAACGTCGATTTTTCCGGACTCCGGCTCTTGTTCAGATTGGCCCGTCCCGCCAAGGCCAGTATCGCCGCTTCGTCGCGCAGCACAACAGTGTCAAGTTGCGTGTATCGCGAAATCCGCTTTATGTATTCGTCTGCCAGCGATTGAAGCGCCGGTTCTTTCGTTTTCCCAACCCACGCGACTTTTATTTTCACGGGAGCCTGCTCATTGCGTTCTGATCGGAAGAAAAGGCAGCGGCTATGCCTCCTTGCGTCGCAACGAGGCCGCAACACGTTTGCGGGGCGTGAGAGATTTTTTGGCGACGCTAGATCGCGCCTTTGCCTTCGCCTTAAGGTCGGAAGGCTCAAGCCGTCTCGCCGTTTTCCATAGGCGCTCCAGGTCATAAAACTTGCGCGCCTTTTCGGAAAAGACGTGCACGACAAAATCGACGTAGTCGACAAGGATCCACTCCGCCTGCTTGTAGCCTTCCACTTGTGTGGGCCGCAAGCCGGCGGCTTTCAAGCGCAGTTCCACTTCGTCGGCGATTGCCTGCACCTGCCGCGGATTGGTGCCGCTGCAGAGCACGAAGTAATCGGTAAACGCGCCTGAACCTTTCTCCATTTCAAGGACGGAAAGTTCCTCGGCCTTCTTGTCGAGGCAGGCCTGAATGGCCGCCGCTACTTGTTGCTTGAGCTCATTTTTTTTCATGCAGAAAATTGATGCCGGAAAGCGGGCCGCAGTCAGCGGAAAATCCTGATCGTCAGTATTCATTGTAAATGAACACTGGCGTGCGCTTTTCCACTGCACATACGTTGCCCCGGGGATGGAAGAACATCGATTTATCAGTCTTTATACAGACCCATCTTCCTGATGTATTCCCCAACCGCTGGATCAACAAACCGGCCCAACGACTTGCCCGCGGCAGCAGCCTGGCGAATCGTCGTGGAAGAAATGGGCTGATAGACCTCATCCAGCAGGTGGATCGTGACGCCGCTCAATACCAGGTCTCCCGTGGCCGCTTGCTTGCGAAACGGATGCGTCACCTCCTGCCGCGGCCGCAGGCTTGCAGGCAAGGCGTTTGCCACATCAGCAAGAGAGAATCCCGGCCGGCTTGCCACCAGGAATTCACACTCACGAAAAAGGGCCTCGGCCTCATGCCACTTGGCGATATCTTCGAAAGCGTCGATGCCGATCAGCAGGAAAAGCAGGTCGGCTTTCTTGAACGACTGCTTCAGGAGCCGCACGGTGTCGATCGTGTAGTTCGGTTTCGAGGCGAGAGTTTTTCGCGCGCGCTCGGCTTTCGTTTCTTCCGCCTGCGGCGCTTCCAGCAGGGAAGGCAGAAAGTCTTTCTCCTCGGCCGTGGCTAGCGAAATCATGGCATAGCGGTGGGCGAAGTCTGACAATGGCTGCTGTTGCTTATGGGGCGGAACGTTGGCAGGAACAAAGAGAATACGCGACAGCTTGCAACGCTCGCGAGCGGCGCGCGCCAGGGCCATGTGGCCGCGATGAATCGGATCGAACGTGCCGCCGAATAGACCGATATTCATGCGCGATTAGTGTCTGCGTTCTCCGTGTTACTTGGCAAGTTTCACCTTGCAGGAAGTGTTTCGAACCTGCCAACCATCTACTTCAGGCCGAATAAACCGAGCACAGCGGTCAGCATGATGACCGCCAGGACGCTCAAAGTGACAAACAAAAATTTGCGGTCATCGTCTACGGCAAATGCATACGCTGAGACCACGACGCGGGCAATTGGAGTCAGAATCAGCAAGACGGTTGCGATCAGCATGATCACCGTCGGATCGAAGGCAAGGAGACCCTCGGCGATCACCCGCCAATGATAGTGCTGCTTGATCCACTCGGGAGTGAGGGGCACAAATTGCGGCTGCAAGAGTGCGCGTACGATCGCAGCGGCAAACAACGCAGTGCTGACCATCATTCCGCCGAGCAGAACCTTGTACACGTCGGCGTAGACATTCAGTTGCCCACTATTGTCAGCGGTCGACTGACCACTGGAATCTTCCTCATTGCTCATGCGGCTTCCCGCCTGGTTCGCTCCTGTGTTCGGCTGGCAGCAACCCTATGCGAAGGCCGGCAGGTGAAGATGAAAACCCAAATCCAGCCCTTTGGCCAACATTTCATATGCGAGATACAACATCAAAATCGAAAACAAGGATTTTAGCCACGCGCTATGCAGCCGGTTCATGACGAAAGTCCCGGCGGTTGCACCGGCAGTGGTGCCTACAGCGACCGGCCCAACGATGGTGAAATGAATTAACCCGGCAAGAAAGAAGAGAATCGAGCTTACGGCCGCGGTCACGCCGATCATCAACTTGCTGGTTCCAACCGCCGCTTTCATGGGGACGTTCATGTAGCGATTCATGGCTGAAACTTTCAGCACGCCGCCGCCCACGCCCAGCAATCCGGAAGCGATTCCCGCGAGATAGGCGATGGCAGCCCCAAGCGGCACTCCGTTGACTACGTATTGCACCTCCTTCTTGGCCGCATCGTCGTAATAATCGCCGCGCAGTTTCAGCCAACGGGCAAAGCGATCGGCCTTCGCTTTGGCGAATCCTCCTGAAGCGATGCGTTGATCATCGAGATTACGAGTCGAGAAAGCTGCGTAGGCCATGTAGCCGAGCATGACTGCAAAAATCAGTTGCATTACCCAGTCGTGCAGATAGAGTGCGAGCGCGCTGCCGGAGAGAGCGCCGACAGTGGTGAAGACCTCAAGAAACATGCCCAGCCGAAGATTGGTAATTCTCTGGTCGACGTAGGAAGAGCCGCCCGCGTTCGAAGTCGCGATCACCGATACAACGCTGGCGGCAACCGCAATCTTCATCGGCAGATGTAAGGCAAGAACCATCGCAGGGACCAGAAAGATTCCTCCGCCGACGCCGAGCAGAGCTCCGAATAGGCCAGCGAAGGCAGCCACGCCGAACAACAGCACCACGAAACTGTAGGAATATTGCATGCGCTTGATTGGATGATAAATCTCGACTAGGCGAGCCTTCGCACTTCCAAGGTCCGCCTTATCCATGATGGCAAAGCTCAGTTACACCGTCAAAAACCGGCCATTGGCCGGGGGTGCATGGATGCAGTGTCCGGTTGTCCTCCACCGAAGTGCCCAGATCAGCACCTGCGCGGGAATCTGGAGTGCACTCCTGTAATCTCGTGCATCCAAATAAGCAGTAATAGTATGAAGCACATGCGGGTATCCCTCCCCCTACTTCGCATCGCGCCTGCACGCGCGCCGATTCTGCGGTACGGCGTAGCGGTCCTCAGCACAACTCTTGCCCTGATCCCCGCGCTGCTGCTGCCCAACATCGCGGAAAGCCGCCTCGCAGTTTTTGCCGTCGCGGTAATGGTCAGCGCCTGGTACGGAGGATGGAAGCCAGGTTTGGTTGCCACGGCTTTTGCCCTGACCGTGAGCGCTTACTTTTCGTTCTCCACCCAGCAGACTCCGGCGCAATTTCGTTCGACCATGATCCGCCTGTCGCTGTTTGTTCTGCTCGCTCTTCTGATCTGCTGGATGAATGCAGCTCTGCGACTCGCTCAGGAAAAACTGCGGCGCTCGGAAATGAATTTTCGCTCTCTGGTGACCGATGCTCCTTACGGAATCTGCCGTTGCGATTCTGCGGGAAAACTTCTGGATGCGAATCCGGCGTTGCTTTCGATGCTGGGATATTCGTCGCCGAACGAGTTGGTTGGATCACATTTAGGAAGCCTCTATGACGACGCACAGCACTGGTTCGAACTGGCAGACCGGTTGCGCACGTCGGTTCCGTTCAATGGATTGATCGTGCAGTGGAAGCGGAAAAACGGAGCGCTTACCCAGGCGCGTATTTCGGGCCGAACGGTTCTGAATGGCGGCAACTCGAAAACCTTCGAACTGTTTGCCGAGGATGTGACCGAGCGGCGCTTGCTCGAGCAGCAACTGCAACAATCGCAAAAAATGGAAGCTGTCGGGCGGCTGGCGGGAGGCATCGCGCACGATTTCAACAACCTGCTGATGGTCATTTCCGGCTATGCGGAATTCCTGCAGGACCGTCTCGGCCCTGAGCCGGAATTGCGAGCCCCCGCGCAGGAAATCGCCAGCGCCGCAGGGCGTGCTTCGTCCCTGACACGCCAACTCCTTGCCTTCAGCCGCAAGCAAATGCTTGCTCCAAAGATTCTCGATCTCAACGGAGTGGTGACGGAGAATCTGAAGATGCTCCGCCGCATGATCGGGGAAGATATCGACCTTGTGCTGATCGCAGCAAACGAGCTTGGCTCAGTGCGCGCCGATGCGGGCCAGGTCGAGCAGGTCATTATGAACCTCGCCGTGAACGCGCGCGATGCGATGCCGTCGGGAGGAAAGTTGAGCATCGAGACTTCGAACATCGTTCTCGACGAAGAACACGCGCGTTTCCAGGCGCCGCTCAAGCCGGGAAACTACGTGATGCTCTCCATTACCGATACTGGCGCGGGGATGGACCCGGAAACCAAATCGCACATCTTCGAGCCGTTTTTCACCACCAAAGGCCCGAGGGGAACGGGTCTCGGACTCTCCACCGTCTACGGGATCGTAAAGCAAAGCGGAGGGTATATCTGGGTCGATAGCGACTTGGGCAAAGGCACGACGTTCAGAATCTATTTTCCACGTGTCGAAGATATTCCCGAGATGCCCGAGCAGCCGACGGCTGCGCCGGCAGTTGCGGCCGACGAGCCCGGAACCGAAACGATTCTTCTGGTCGAAGATGAAGCCAACCTGCGATACCTTGCCCGGCAGTTCCTCGAGAAACAGGGGTATCGCGTAATTGAGGCGGCCGACGGAGCGGTTGCGGTTCAGGTTGCCGTGGCGCATGAAGGAGTGATTCAACTGCTGCTCACCGACGTCATCATGCCGGGAATGAATGGGCGCGAACTCGCGCAGAGGATTGCGGAAATTCGTCCGAACACGAAAGTGCTCTACATGTCCGGTTACACGGAAAACGTGATCGGGAAAAATGGCACGCTGGATGACGGCGTGCGGTTGTTGCAGAAACCGTTCACGCTCCGCGAGTTGAAAAATCGAGTGCGCGAGGTACTCGCTTCCACCCGATCTCAGGAGGTCACCATGCCGGTTCGCACTGCTTATGCCACGCAGACACAACAATTGCCGCTATCGCGCGCAAAACGCTTCCAGTTACAGTTGCCGCTGAAGTATCGAAGGGTCGACGAAGAGAATTGGCACCAGGGGCAAACCCGCAACATCAGCCGTTCAGGACTGCTGTTTCAGGCGGAGGACGCATTGCAGCCGAACGTCGTGCTGGAGATCAATCTGGTACTGCCGTCGGAGATTGCCGGCCTCTCGCCGACCGAGGTCGTGTGCCGCGGCGAAGTCGTACGCACGGTACGGTCGGAGCAGGAAGAAATGCCCCCGGCACTGGCGGCTAAGATTCTTCAGTATCGATTTCAGCACGGATCGCAACTACCCAGTTGAGGCGATTGTGCCGATCTGGTGCGTCGTTAAAATGACGACTGAAACCGGCCGAAGGCTGGTCAGGCGCTGCGAGAGTCGGCTTGCTGGCTTTCCTGCTCGCGCAGGCCTTCAACTTTTTCGGCAATCGCGTATTTCAACTCTTCAATTCCTTTGCCCGTTACTGCCGAGATCTCATAAAGCTTGAGTTTGTGCTTCTTGGAATAACGTTTGAGAGCGGCAAGTTTATCTTTATTGGCAACGTCGATTTTCGACGCAACCATAATCATGGGCTTGTGCTCGAGCCCGGCGCCGAAGCTGGCGAGTTCGCCCAGAATCACTTCCACATCTTTCACAACGTCGGGGCGCCCGCTCGCGTCGGAGACGTCGACCAGGTGGACCAACAGGCGGGTGCGCTCGATGTGCCGCAGAAATTGCGTGCCCAGCCCAGAGCCGGTGTGCGCTCCTTCAATCAATCCAGGAATATCAGCAACCACGAAGCTGATTTCATCCCTGGCGTCTCCCACTGCAACTACGCCAAGATTCGGCTCGAGCGTAGTAAAGGGATAATCGGCGATTTTCGGGCGCGCCGCAGAAATGCGGGAGATCAACGTCGATTTCCCAACGTTCGGATATCCGACCAGTCCGACGTCAGCGAGCAACTTCAGTTCGAGGCGATAAGAGTGCTCTTCGCCCGGACGTCCCGGTTCACACTCGCGCGGAGCCTGGTGTACAGAGGTCGCAAATTGCGCGTTGCCGCGCCCTCCGCGCCCGCCACGCGCGATGATAACTCGTTGGTCAGCCGTGGAGAAATCGAAGACTTTGTCGCCGGTTTCCTCGTCGTAAACGATTGTGCCAACGGGAACTTTCAAAATTACATCGGCACCCTCGCGTCCGGTTTTGTTCGAGCCTTCCCCGTGGCGGCCGCGCTCGGCCTTGTATTCCGGATTGAAGCGAAAATGCACCAGCGTATTGTGGCGCTCGCTGGATTCCATGATGACATCCCCGCCTTTGCCGCCGTCGCCACCCGAAGGACCGCCGCGGGGAACAAATTTCTCTCGGCGGAAGGCCATGCAGCCGTTGCCGCCGTCGCCGGCCTTCACCCGAATTTTGGCCTCGTCAATGAACATGCGTAAGTCAGATGCGAGTGACAAAGTAAAGGCCTCGTCCCAAAGGCGAGGCCATACAACGCATTTATCACTCGAAGCGCCGATTTGTCCGGCGCGAAACGCCTACTCCGCGACTTCTACAGGTTCGACCATCACAAACTTACCCATCGATCCCTTGTTCAGGAACTTGATGCGTCCCGTGATCTTGGCGAAAAGCGTGTCGTCTTTGCCGCGGCCGACATTGAGTCCCGGCTTCACGCGCGTGCCGCGCTGACGAACGATGATCGTCCCTCCAGGAACGACCTGCCCGCCGAATGCTTTGAATCCCAGCCGCTGCGAATTCGAGTCGCGGCCATTTCTTGATGTGCCTTGCCCTTTTTTGTGTGCCATAAAAACCAGTTCTCAGTGGCCAGTTGCCAGTTATTGCGCTTGCCGAGGGATGATCTCGTTACTTCAACCTGCTACTTCTTGGCCGATTTCTTTGCCGCCTTCTTCGGGGCCAATTTCTTCTTTGCGGAGGCCTTCTTCGGTGCTGCTTCGGCTACCACTTCGTCCTGTTCGGGTTTTGCTTTCTTCGCCTTCGCCTGTTTCTTCTCCAGCGCCGGAGCCTTGAAGCTCTGGCCGTCGAAGTCAATTTCGGTGATGCGCACGGCAGTGAACGACTGCCGGTGGCCGCGAAGCTTCTTGTATTGCTTCTTCCGCTTGTAGTGAAAAACCAGAACCTTGGGACTGCGTCCCTCTTCGACGACTTCGCCGACTACGCGCGCTTCGGACTGGGGCTTGCCAATTTTCCCCTCGCTGCCGGAGACGGCGAGCACTTCAGAAAAGTTCACGTGGCCATCGGTGCCGGTAGCCAGCTTCTCCACCCGAATCACATCGCCGGGCGCCACCCGGTACTGTTTTCCTCCAGCGCGGATCACCGCGTACATACGTTTGCCCTCCAACGAAAGTTCGTAAAATCAGCTCATCGAAAGCCGACCATGCGCACAGGGGGCGCAAAGTGGGATGTTCTGAATTGTTCTGCTTGCTGTGTTTTCCGCCGCGGCGCTTCAGCAGCCAAGGCAGGCGTCCCCGGACGGGTCGGCGAGTACAGGCAAACTCTGTTATTTTACGTGCGCATCGGAAATTGGTCAAACAAAAGCGCCTACTAAGAACTGCCTCGCGTTCTCGGGCCGTACCCACAGCCTGCCACGCTACCATCCCGATACTCGTAGTCAAGAGACGGCCAAGAATGTAGGATTGCACGCGTCCGCTTAAGGAGGCCTCAAGGAGAATCAATGTTCACGCCATCGAGTCTGGGTATCGCACTGTTGATGATGATCACGAGCGCGGTTTGCTGGGGTTCGTGGGCGAACACGTACAAGGGAGTCAAGAACTATCGTTTTGAGCTTTTTTACTGGGATTACGCGGTTGGCATTTTTCTGATTTCTGTTCTGCTGGCTTTGACAATGGGCAGCTCCGGGCACGACGCTTCGAGTTTTTTGAACAATATTCACGTCGCCGATAGTTCGAATATCATCAATGCCCTCGTCGGTGGAGCGCTTTTCAACCTTGCCAACCTTCTGCTAGTTGCGGCCATCGACATGGCCGGGCTGGCTGTGGCATTCCCGATTTCGATTGGCATCGCGCTGGTAGTTGGCGTGGTTCTGAGTTACGCGCTGCAGCCGCGTGGTAGCGCTGCATTTTTGGCCTTAGGTGTAGCATGCGCGCTGATCGCTGTGATTCTTGACGGCAAAGCTTACGGCAGCCTCGCCGCAACCGGACGCTCGATCTCTAAGAAAAGTGTTGTCGTCTGCGTCGTCTCTGGAATTCTTATGGGTCTTTGGGCTCCGTTCATGACACACGCCATGACGCGCGGGAATACTCTGGGGCCGTACAGCGCGGCGGTTTTTCTCACGCTGGGAGCTTTGCTCTCTTGCTTTATCTGGAACATTTATTTCATGAGGCATCCTCTGGTTGGCGAACCGGTGAGTTTTTCCGGATTTTTCAACGGGCCGGCTTCCGGGCACTTGCTGGGACTTTTCGGAGGATGCATCTGGGGCGTGGGAACAGTGCTCAACCTGGTTGCCGCGAGCTTTACAGGCGTCGCAATTTCTTATGCGATCGGCCAGTCTGCGCCTATGGTGGCGGCGCTGTGGGGAATTCTTGCCTGGAAGGAATTCGATAATGCAGGCGCGCGCGCAAAGGCATTCCTCGCACTGATGTTCGTTTTCTACGGGCTGGCGATTCTCCTGGTGGCGCGCGCCAACGGTTGAAACTATTTCCCTTTCAGGCGGCTCACAAACAGGCCCAGAAAGCGTTGGGCATCGGACGCGAGGCAGACCCGCGCATTGGGTTGCAAAGGAATGACGCCTTCGATTTCATAGTGGTCGCCGTGCAGCACGTTGTTTTCGTTCGAACCCATGCGGTTGGCGACGGTTTCTCCGCGAGTAAACTCGCCCCTGGTCTCGACATCGACGTGCATATCTTTCAGCGTCACCAGTGTGGGATCGATCACCGTTCCGACCGCTAGCGGATCGTACATGGCAGCACCCGCATATCCGCTCTTCTCGCTGCGGTTTAGATAAAATTCGGCGATCTTCGCTATGAAGTCGTTCTGCGGACCATGCGACGACTGGAGTTCTTCCAGATATTTTCGCGTGATCAGGGTGCGCTCGCCCACATCCGAGCCGACCATGGTCACCATCCAGCCAGCATTGAAGACAATCTGCGCGGCTTCGGGATCGTTATAAATATTTGCCTCGGCCGCTCCGTTGACGTTGCCGCCGCCGATCGATCCGCCCATGATCACGATGTTTTTCGCCAGGCCGACGATGGAGGGATCTTTCGAAACAGCCAGCGCGATATTGGTCAGAGGCCCGACCGGAATAAGAGTGATTTCGTGCGGGTACTGGTGAATCAGCTGAATAATGAGATCCGGTCCGAAGCGAGGATCCGCCTTGCACTTCGAAGCTGGAAGCTCAACATCGGCGAGTCCGTTTTTTCCGTGCCAGTATTGCGCCGTGATCAGTTTCTGATTCAAGGGATGATGCGCCCCTCCCGCGACAGTGATATCGCAACGCCCTGCGAGCGAAACGATTTTGAGCGCATTTTCCAATCCCTGGCGGCCGTCAACATTCCCCGGTACAACCGTGAGCGCCTCAACTTTTAGCTCTGGAGAATTCAGCGCGAGGAGGATGGCCATTGCGTCATCCGTGCCAGGATCGGTATCGATGATTACGCGTTGCGGGGTAGAGTCTGCGAGTGCAGTGGCGAGAAAAGCGAACAGGACGAGCCAGCAAGAAGAAAAACAGAATCTGACTTTGGACAATTTCTTAGCTCCTCAAATAAGCATTATGTCTTATTGGCGGATACAACCGAAACCGTTAAGCATGCTCTATCGAAATCTATAGCAGCAATCCTGCGATTGATGCGGACATAAGGTTCGCCATCGTTCCGGCGATCATGGCGCGAAGCCCAAGCCGGGCAAGTTCGGCTTTTTTGTTAGGAGCGAGCGCTCCAATGCCGCCGATTTGAATGCCGATCGAACTGAGGTTGGCGAAGCCGCATAGCGCGAAGGTTGCGATCGTAAACGATCGCGGAGCGAGCATGGCTTTCTGCGGTCCCAGCATGGAAAAGGCGACAAGTTCGTTCAACACCATGCGTGTGCCCAGAAGATTGCCGATGGCGTGGCAATCGTGCCAGGGAATCCCGATGACCCACGCGACCGGCGAAAAAAGCACTCCCAGAACGCTTTCGAGAGTCGAGGGGAACCAGAGAAAACCGAAGTGCGCCAGGCCATTGTGAATGCCGTGCATGATGCCATCGATCAGTGCGATCAGCGCGAGAAACGCGATCAGCATCGCGCCGATATTCAGAGCCATGTGCAGGCCGTCACTTGTGCCGCGAGCCACTGCGCCCAGGAGATTTTCGTGCTTCGTTTCTTCATCCTCAGGCATGACGACTTGCCCGGCGGTTTTCGGCTGCTCGGTTTCGGGGACGAGCATCTTGGAGAGCAGAATCGTGCCCGGAGCGGTCATGATCACCGCGCTCAGCACATGCCTCGGCTCCACGCCAAACGCGAAATAGGCAGCCATAATCGATCCGGAGACGTGAGCCATACCGCTCGTCATCACGGTCATGAGCTCGGAGTGCGTAAGCTCCGGCAGAAAAGGGCGGATGGTTACGGGGGCTTCTGTCTGTCCCATGAAAATGCTTGCGGCGACGTTCAGCGATTCCGCACCGCTCGCTCCCATGATGCGCGTCATCAGCCACGCCGCGACGCGAATGACGACCTGCATGATGCCGTAGTAATAAAGGATCGCGAACAGCGCGCAAATGAAAATGACGGTCGGCAGAACCTGGAAAGCGAAGATGAACCCGATATGGGATGACTGACGGCCGAGATCTCCGAAAACGAACTGCGAACCCACAAACGCGTAGTTGAGCACGCGATTCGCAGCGTCGCCGGCAACTTGGAACATGCGACGGCCGAGATCCACGCGCAGCACGAACACCGCGAATACAAACTGCAGGCCGAGCCCCCAGGCAACTGTTTTC
>JASHNX010000164.1 GCA_030041415.1 Candidatus Sulfotelmatobacter sp. | reverse complement strand
CGTGGGACAGCCGCCATCCGCTGTCAGTCGAGCGAAGCTCGAGAGCACTCTGGAAGGCTAGCAATCTTGGTCGCAGACGCTGCATTGCCGTAAAATATTCACTGCGCGCCCGTAGCTCAACTGGATAGAGCATCTGCCTTCGGAGCAGAGGGTTGGGAGTTCGAGTCTCTCCGGGCGCACCATCCTCCTGCGAGGTCGATGAGTATCAGAGTCTGATTTTGAATAGTTATCGTGGTTAATGAAGTGGTTAATAAAAAGAAGCCTGGAGAGTCTGCTCCATGCGCATCCTTTCTTGAACTCCGAGCTCATGGCGTGACGCGGAATTTCCGGTTGCTCTTCAAGGTGCCTGCAGGTGTCGCTACTGTCACAAAACCTGTGGTTGCTCCCGTGGGCACAGTGGCGGTTATTAGGGAACCGGAAACCACTTTGAAGACAGCTGCCGTATCGTTGAAGCTGACTCTAGTCGTGCCTACGAGATCGCTTCCCAAAATGTCGATCTCGTGCCCCGCTGCGCCGGAGCTCGGCAGCGTCTCCACAAATGGGTTGAGACTTGCCACGGAAAGACTGAAGACGGTCCCATTGAAGTCGGCTCCGCCAGCATACGTCGTCCCGTACAGGAGCCCATCGGTGGCTTGGACGAGGCCAGCCAAGGTTTCCTCGCCGTCCTCGTCATCGAAGCTGTGCAGCGTCGTTAGCTCGCCCCCGCCGGTGATCTCAAAAACTGTGCCATAGAAATTCGCCCCGCCAGCGTAAGTTGTGCCGTAGAAGTTGCCGTCGGTGCCCTGGACTAAGGCATCATAGGGGTTGGCACCGTCCGGGCAACCGCTTTCCGAGCAAAAGCTGTAGAGCGTAGTCAACGTGCCGCTAGGGGTGATCTCGTAGACTGTTCCCTCGCCGTTGGCCCCACCTATGTACGTAGTTCCGTAGAAGTCACCGTTGGCGCCCTGGACCAGACCCGCATAGGGATCAGCGCCGTCGGTCGAGTCGAAGCTATGCACCGTGGTCAGCGCGCCGGCCACAGTGATTTTGAACACCGTCCCATAGCCGTTGGCGCCGCCGCCTGTCGTTGTTCCGTAGAAGTCCCCATTGATGGCGAGAATCAGGCCTGAGGCTCCTTTACCATCCGCGCAATCGCTTAGGGAGCAAAAGGTGTAGAGCGTGGTCAGGGTGCCGGCTGGGGTAATTTTGAAGACTGTGCCATCACCTTTGGCCCCCTCAAGCTCGGTGGTCCCGTAGAAGTCTCCATTGGCTGCCTGGACCAACCCCGCGGTGGGTTTCTCGCCATCCGTGCAAGCGCTTGCCGAGCAAAAACTGTAGAGTGTTGTCAGCGCGCCGCCAGGAGTGATTTTGAAGACCGTGCCATCGCCCTTCGCTCCCCCACCAGTCGTTGTTCCATAGAGATCCCCATTCGCGGCTAGGACTAGCCCCGCGTAGGGATCGTCGCCATCAGCGCAAACACCAATCGAGCAAAAGCTGTACAGCGTGGTCAGCGTGCCACCAGGGGTGATTTCAAAAACCGTACCAGCGCCGTTGGCCCCACCTTGTTGAGTTGTCCCATAGAGATTTCCGTTGAGGCCTTGAACCAGGGCTGCCTCAGGGTTGGCGCCGTCGGTCGAGTCGAAGCTCTGCAGTGTCGTGAAAGTCTGCGCCGACAGCGAGAGAACCATGACCAGGAATCCAACGATCACACAACTGACTTTGAGCTTCATGGGAATTTTCTCCTTTGGGTAAGCGGGAGCGAATGCCTCAAGCAAGAATCGGGGCGGAACAAGGTTCCAGGCAGAGGACGAACGGGGGACACGCCTAAAACGCCCGAAGGAGTATGTTGGGTGGCTGGTGCTTTGTCAATATGCAGATAATTGCAGTCGAAAACGGGGCTGGCGGGTCCCCAGGTGATGCCGTCGGAACATCCCGATAGCACACACATCAAGGTGCCGGGGATCTTCCTGAGCACAATCACCCAGTTACGGTCAGCAGGGCTCTATTTTTTTGTGCCGCCTTTTCGGCTGGGAGTCATTGCCTCAGAAAGACGGCGGATACTCTCCCCTAATTTGCTCAAGCTCAGGTCGAGAGGCCTTCGTCCCTCTTTGACATCGCTGAATCCCTCACGCTCCATCCGTTCGGCAGCGGCACTGAATCGTTCGCGACTGATGTCGTCCATGTCCAGAAAGCGGAATGCCTGGACGAGGGGCAATCCGTCCGCTCCGGTGTGCAGGAATTCGATCTGCGCTTCCACTTTCCCGAACACGGTTTTCAGAGCCATTTCGCCAAGCGTTCCGTGGGGGACGCTGTCCTTAGTTAGGATGGCGGAACCTCCAGTAAGCGACAGCCTCTTGATCACCCCAATGAATTTCTGATTGTCGACGGTGAATATTGCCTTCTCTTCGTTGGGGACACGAATGCGCGGAGGACGGGCGCTCTTCCGGTTCTTCTCCGACTTGTGCCGCATGATGAGCAGCGTTGCAGATGGACGGAAAGCGGTCAATGTTACCTTAGTTAACCGGGCATATGGTGCCGCATTGTTGTCGATAAATCCCCCGTTAAAATTCGTGGCGTGCGGGAGTGGCGCGTCACGATGTGAACTTCAACGCGCAAACCGTCACGTACCAGTGGTAAGGAATATATCGAATCGTATTCGCGCGTCGAAATCGATTAGCCCAACATGGTTGTCGATAAATTCCTTACACTCATTGACTGAAAACCGGGACAACCTAGAACGCCCCTCCCCCACCCCCGCCAAACCCTCCGCCCGAAAATCCTCCGCCGCCGCTGAAACCGCCACCACCGCTCCATCCCGATCCTGTCGAACTCGCGCGGGGAGCCGATACGAATACCTGATTCATATCCGTTGCCATGCCTCGCATCGCACCCGAAAACAGCAGCGGATCGAACATCATTCCGTAAGCATACCCCGGCCCAACGTACCAACTCGGCGGATCTTTCACGATGCCCTCGAACGCCTGCGCCCAGTGGTGCTCCACGCCCAGCGCCATGGCATAAGGCAGAAATTTTTCGAACGTATCGGGTGGCATGGTTTTCAGCCGGTCGCGATCCACGCGGTTCATGAACTCCTGGAATCCCAATACGGCAATGTGAGTACGAGCGCCCTTCAAAGTTTTCGCGGTCATCACTCGCGCAAACAGATACCATATAACCGCCGAAACCAGGACGCTCAAAATCACCATGGGAATCGAACTCAGGAAATCAGCCCATCCAAGAACCTGAGCGCCCGCGAAAGCCAGAAGAACGCCAACAGCCGCAGCGATGCTGTATCCATTCGCCGATTCCGGATCGAGCGTGTAAATGCCCTTCGACTTCAGCTCCGACATGATGTCTTCGCGAATCACCGGTACTGCCGTGTAAAAACGATTGCGCAGGCTCGATAGCCGCATGTGGTCGCCGTCAGGAAAAATGTTCGCGAGCATCACATGCTCGTGCGGCTGCAGATCCTTGTCGGCAGGTTTCAGCAGATGAAGAACGTAATCCTTGTGATGGAAGACCAGGCCTTTGTCCTCCGTCTCCTCGATTCTCAGATACCCACGCACGGCAAGATCGACGATAGTCGACGTAATATCGCGAGGATGAATGCTGTCATCGAGCAGCGTACCTGCCTCCGCCGGAGAGATTCCCTGCGGCGGCTCATACATGGGCGCAACGGATTGGCCCGGGTCGGGATCTCGCCCCACAGACCACCACAAAGCAAACATCACGACAAGGGTTGCGAGTGGCAGGAACACCGCAGGATTGCCGCCTACGAACCACCAGAACTTCGTAAAGCCGCTGGGTGGCTTCAGAATTCCTTTCGGAATATAAATATCGATCGTGAGACCTCCGCGCATCGGCAGAGGATTGATCGTTGCGAAATCCGCCGTCGCCCCATCAACACTTGCCGTCGCGTCGCGCTCGGTCGACCCGTAAACTCCAGTGAACGCTTGCGCGCGCAACGATCCGCTGGCGTCGGAGGGAAAATGCACGGTCGCGGCGGCGTGATCGATGGGCACAGGCCAATCGTTGCCCGTGACGTTCCAGTAGAACTCATCGTATTGATCGAAGAATCGTGTTGCGTTGCGGACTCGGTAGGCGATCTCGACGGTTCGTGTAGTGTCGTCGGCATCGGGAACGTAAATTTTCAGATCGCGGTAGGCGCCCGAGGTTGACGAGTCGTATTTAAGCTTGTGACCGCTCTCATCCGTGACGCCGGTGACCGTCACGAATAGTTCATAATTTGTCCCGTTCGGCCCGGGATACTCGATCGGGAGCGTGCGATGAATGCCGTGCCAGTCTCCGACGAAAACCAGCGTAACGGTTTCTCTGATGAGCGCGCTGCCGTCTTGCTGCACGGTGATATCGTCCTGAAAACTCGAAATGCGCCATGATTTGGCAAAGGCGGGCGCAGCCAGCAGACAAACGCAAAAAAGCGCGGTCATGCTGAGAGCGCTTCGCGGGGCTTTGGAGAGTTTGGATCTCATCGGAATGCGAAACCACATCTCGCGAAGATTAGCAGTCGCCGCATCGCTGCTCCAAATTGCCCCGCTTGATGGGAAATCAAGGCCGTACATTGCGTCGCGTTGATTCTTGGGGTGCATCGGCGCCATCGGCCGCTTCGAAGCTTGACTTCGTCCGTCCGCTTCTGACAACATCAGCGACGCTTTCCGTTCCGGAGATTAAATCCACTTGTTCCAGGGCCTTCAGCACGCGCTAAAACAGATCGCACAACTCGTTAATCCGGGGAAGCTCGAATCCGGGCTATAATCTCCAGTTCTCGCGCCCTGTAAAGCTGCGCCGGTTTGCAATCCGACGCACCAATCTTTCCGCGGCACGGTTTCCTTAAATCTGGGGGTTTCGATGAAACAACAAAACCTGCTGCTTCTGTCTATTTTCTTCCTGAGTGCGGTTTGTGCCGGACAGGAAGCGACCGGCAGAATCATCGGAACCGTTTCTGACTCCTCGGGGGCCGTTCTCCAGAGCGTGCAGGTAACGGTCACGAATGCCGCGACGCAGGTCGAACGCCACGTCACCACGAACAATGAAGGTTACTATCAGGCGCTGGCGTTGCCCATCGGCAACTACACCGTCTCGGCCGAGGCTCAGGGATTCCGAAAAGTTATCAGCGCGCAATACAAGCTGGCGATCAATCAGGCACTGCGAATCGATATTAAGATGCAGGTGGGTGCAGCGAATCAAACCATCGACGTTGGAGCAGAAGCCGCAGAAGTAGAAACGGTTAACCCGACGCTGGGGCAATCGGTAACCGGACGCGAGCTCACGAACATGCCACTCAATGGCCGCGACATGCTCGATCTTGCTCTCCTGCAACCTGGCGTCACAGAAAGCAACGATGACAACGGAGGAGCAGGAAATTACAGCATCGCCGGCGGGCGCACTGACTCGATTACTTATTTGCTCGATGGCGGCCAGAACAACGACCTGCTCGACAACGGCCGCCTTATCGATCCTAATCCCGATACCGTGGCCGAGTTTCGGCTGTTGACCAGCGATTACACGGCCGAGTACGGCCGCAACGCCGGCGGCATCATCAGCATCGTCACGAAATCCGGCACCAACACTTTGCACGGCAGTGCCTTCGATTTCTTCCGCAATGGTGCGCTCGATGCCAACGACTTCTTCAATATTCAACAGGGCCTGCCGCGGCTCGATCTGAAGCGCAATCAGTTTGGGGCGACGCTGGGCGGTCCTATTGTCAAAGATAAAATATTTTTCTTCGTTGCCTATCAAGGCCAACGGCAGGTTCAGGGAATCCCCGACGTGGACGCTCCAGTTTTTTCGCCGTTAGAGATTCAGGGGAATTTTTCGCAATCTGACGATGGCGCCCCTGATCCCAATGTAGCGGCGTTTCTCGAGGCGAATCCGTTTTTCCAGCCCAATCCTGCGCTGGCGGCGCAGGCGATCATTGCGCCCAGCCAGATCAATAGTGTCGCGCAGGCATATATCAAGAACGGTTTGATACCCAGCGCTCCCGGCGGTTTGTTATCCACCACGCTAAGAGAAGTTGATAACCGCAACGAGATCACTTCGAAGTTCGACTTCGCGGTCAGCCCCAAAGACAGGCTATCCGCCACCTTCGGTTTCAATCGCGAGGGCGATCCGTACTACGGAACGCTGAATCCATTTCCGTTCGCAACAGTTCCGGGTTTTGCCAGCGTCAATAGCGCGAACTTCTACTTCACGAATATCGGCTATACACGGATTATTTCCCCGCAACTGCTCAACGAATTTCATTTCGTTACCCACCGCAGCAATTTCCTGCAGGATACGCCGGCCGCCACGCTGCCAACACCGCAACAACTGGGCATCGCCGTCACGCCCGATCAGGCCACCGGTCCGACAAATCTATTCTTCGACACGGGATTGGCGCTCGGGGAGAGTGAGAACGGTCCCACGCGTTACGTAGAAAATACATTTTCCTGGACTGACGCCATCACCTGGACGCGCGGGCGGCACAACTGGAAGTTCGGCGCCGGCTTCACACCCTACCAGGAAAATCTCGTGTATGACTACATCATCAACGGCGAATTCGATTACTACGGCAGCGGCGGCATCGGGTCAGGTAATTCCTATGCCGATTTTCTGTTGGGCATTCCGTATGACTATCTTCAAGACGCTAGGGCCCCCTCGAACATCCGCCAAAAAAATGTCTATGCTTTTGCGCAGGACGAATGGCACGCAAAAAACAATCTGGTACTGACACTCGGCCTGCGCTACGAATACAGCACTCCCAAGAGCGATAC
>JASHNX010000163.1 GCA_030041415.1 Candidatus Sulfotelmatobacter sp. | reverse complement strand
CTATCACGTCTACGCTCTCGATTTTTTTCTGCATGCTCGAATTCTTGCGGACGAAAACGGAATTGTGGTTCCAAAACAATTCGACGATGTTCTCAAGCGAATGCTCGACCTTGTGCTGGCGCTTTCGGCGTCTGGAACGATCGAGGGTTTCGGCGATGACGATGGCGGGAGAGTATTCAATCCCCACAGAAACCGCGTCGAGCACATGACCGATCCCTTGGCGATTGGCGCCGCACTTTACGGCGCGAAATATGCAACGGGGAAACTAACCGAAGAGGCAGTTTGGCTTTTTGGTGAGAAGGCAATTCAGTCTCTCGCTGACCGGCCTGCGGCGTGCGTTGGGGCATCCCAAGCTTTCCACGAGGGCGGCATTTATCTGATGAACGATGCTGAGCCTTTTTCTCAGCAGTTGATGATCGATGCCGGTCCGCAGGGGACTGGAAGTTGCGGACACGGCCATGCTGACGCGCTCAGCATTCGGCTATCGATCGATGGACAGCGTTTTCTGATTGATCCAGGCACGTACTGTTACGTTTCCGCGACAGACGATCGAAGCTATTTTCGCGGCACCGGCGCACACAACACAATTCGAATCGATGGGCGAGATCAGGCGAGTCCGCAGGGACCTTTCGCGTGGAGTTCGGTTCCCCAGGTGGAAGTCGAAACCTGGATCAATGGGAGGACTTTTGATTTCTTCGTCGGCAGGCACGACGGATACGGGCTTTCCAGTCTAGCCATACATCAACGATTGGTTTTCCACGTGAAAGGCGGGGCCTGGTTAGTGAGTGATTTCGTCGAAGTGGGAGGCAACCATCTTCTCGAAAGCTTTTGGCATTTTGCCCCTGAGGTTGAAGTTGCTAAGGTCGGGGATGTGGTTATCGCGGAATATCCCAAGGCTGCCGAAGGAAAGGATGTAGCCCGTCTTGCACTTCTGCTTGATCGCCGTTCTAAGTGGTTAGCGGACATTTCGACAGGCCTTGTCTCTCCCGCATATGGCTCCAAAGAAGCTGCGCCGGTGTTTCGAGTCAGCATCCGTACAGAAGTGCCCGAGCATTGCGGAATTCTGCTTGTACCGCAAGCGGCGCAGCATGACACTCGGGACTTTCAAAACATCCAAGAAAACTCGCAGCAGGTAGTTCGCGCCTATCGGTATCAGACGTGTGAATCGACTGAGTTTTTCTTTTTCGCAGAAGAGAATTCAGAGTGGACCTGCGGCCCTTGGACAAGCGACGCAAAGTTGCTCTACTGCCGGCTCGAAGGGCGCCGGTTGAGGCACCTTATCATGGTTGCGGGAACCTTTGCGGAGTGTGGCGGCGAGCGTTTTGTCTCGCAGCCGTCGGTGTCTGCAAACCTCGAGTGGATGAATGGTTCCGAGATTCAGCCGGCGAGCGACTTAACAGCAGTTGTGACAGAGGAATTGAGGGTGCCGGGTTCTGACATTTTCGACGCGGTGCGCTGATCAGATCCGCTTGTAACGAAGGCGCGTACGAAGACCTATGTGCGGTATTGCGGGAATTCTTGAATTCGATCGTGGTGCGAACGTCGATGAGAGACTTCTGCATCGGATGTGCGAAGTCATGGCGCATCGCGGCCCAGACGACGATGGGTTCCTCGTCCGAGGGCCTGTCGGTCTCGGTATACGCCGCTTGAGCATCGTCGATCTAGCAACCGGGCATCAACCGATCAGCAACGAGGATGGTTCGCTCTGGATTGTTTTCAATGGCGAAATCTACAACCATCGCGCCCTGCGCGAGCAATTGATCACACGCGGTCATCAATACCGTACTCAGAGCGATACAGAAACGATCGTTCATCTCTATGAAGAGTATGGCAAGGATTGCGTTCAACGGCTTCGCGGCATGTTCGCTTTTGCCGTCTGGGACGCGAAGCTGAAGTCCCTGTTTATTGCCCGTGACCGGCTGGGCATAAAACCTCTGTACTATTGCCTAACCGCTGGCAGGTTTCTCTTTGGCTCGGAAATCAAGGTTCTGCTAGCGCATCCGAGCATCCGTGCGGAATTCAATCGCAGCGCTTTGCCCGAATATCTTGCATTCGGTTATCTCTCCGGAGAGGAAACTTTTTATGCCGGAGTACGCAAACTGATGCCGGGCCACTGGATGGAGATCAACGAACAGGGAAATCTGCGTATTCAACAGTATTGGAGCTTGCCTTCGCAGTCGGAGAACGCCGCTGGCAAAGAATTTCACGAGGATCGCGCTCACGACGAGCGCTACTACGTGGAGAGCTACCGCGAGTTGCTGGAAGGAGCCGTATCCAGCCATCTCATGAGCGATGTCCCGCTCGGCGTATTCTTGAGCGGCGGCCTCGATTCAAGCGCTGTCGCCGCGCTAATGACCAAAATCCGGCGAGAGCCGATTCAAACCTTCTCGGTCGGCTACGCGGAGCAAACTTACAGCGAGTTGCCTTATGCCCGATCGGTTGCCCGGCATTTAGGCTCTGAACACCACGAAGTGCTGGTAACATCGAATGATTTTTTTTCAGCACTGCCAAAACTCATTTGGCACGAGGATGAGCCGATTGCGTGGCCCTCAAGCGTTGCGCTTTTTTTTGTGGCGCAATTAGCGCGCGCGAGTGTCAAGGTCGTGCTCACTGGTGAAGGCAGTGACGAGACGCTGGCAGGCTACTCGCGTTATGCGTTCACGCTGAAGAATCTCGCATACGATCGCTTATATCGAAGCGTCGTGCCTGCCACTTTCCGGCGCCATCTGCGCGAGTTCATCGCCGGTTCTTCCTTAATCACGGCGAGCACACGCCGGAAAGTTTCGCACAGCTTTCTAGGCGTTGATGGAGAATCGTGGAATTCCCTCTACTTCGATAACTTCTTTTCCACGTTTAACCAGACGGATCAAACAGCTTTGCTCAGCGGTGAATTTCACGACATGGTTCTTGCCGGCTCGGGCTATCGCAACGTGCAGCGATATTGGGCGCAGTCTTCCGGCTACGATCCTCTTCAGCGGATGCTTTACACCGACATCGAGACTTATCTAGTTGAACTGCTGATGAAGCAGGACAATATGAGCATGGCGGCATCGATCGAAAGCCGCGTTCCGTTCCTCGACCATGTGCTCGTCGAATGGGCGACACGCGTTCCAGCACGCGTCCAGATTCGCGGGAACGCAGGAAAGCAGATTCTTAAGAAAGCGATGGAGGACTTGCTGCCCCGCGAGATCATCTACCGCACAAAATTAGGATTTCCCACTCCCTGGAGCGGCTGGCTGGCGGCACGAATGGACTCCATTGAACAACTGCTGCTGGAGCCGCGCAGCATAGATCGAGGATTCTTCAACCGCGGAGCGATTGAGGGCATCTTTCGCGAACACCGCGCTCAGCATCGCGACCATTATGATCGCATCTGGCGTCTCCTGAATCTTGAGTTGTGGTACAGAGTATGTCTTGAAGGGGAATCTCACGAGTGGTCGAAGCAACGTTCTCAAGCGAGAGAAGTTCCAACCGCGTGAGCCGATCAATGACGAACTGGAGGACTTGGGACGCCACCTTCTGGGAATAATCGAAGCCCCTCACGCGAGTTTACTGCTGAATTTCAATCCGCTCTAATCGAATAAAACGACCGAGGGGAGTCTTGGTTCGAGCCCAATGCTTCAGCTCGAACAGCGCTGGATACACAGCCCGCATCCGCCCGGCACGAAAACTCTTTGTTAGCGGTGTTGAGCTGAGTTCATATCCAAGCTGCGAGAGCGAACGCCCGACAAGTTCCTCGAATGCGACAATCTCTTCGGCGTTCATCTTGTTTTTCCAGCGGCCCACGGGATTAAATGCGGCTCCCGCTTCCTCGGAGAACGATGTATTCGGTTCAGTGACCGAACCGACACCCGCGCGCTGAATTTTCTCATAATCGAGATCGTGATCGATGAACGCCCCTAGTTCAGACAATGTTTCCCGCGGTTTTGCCACGAGATCCTCAAAGCGAATCTCGCGGTAATCTGCGCCCAGATATTTTGCCTGTTCTCGCCCGTGGCGAATAAGCCATTCCCAGTACAACCCCGCAACACTTAGAGGATCGTCACGATCCCACGGCAGAGGGTGTGACCACCCTTGCTTGATATAAGAAAGAGCCACATCGCGGCCATCGCGAATGAGGTGAATGAAAAGCGCATTCGGAATCTGGCTCTTGATCTTGCGCATATAAAGCAGATGTTCGGGAGTGCAATCTGCCCAGCGAGTTGCTCCCTGAGAGCGGGCGATTTTCTGCATCACGATCCGAAGAAAGTCTCCCGCGGAACGACAATCAGAGAGGATGCTTGCGCTGATTTCAGTGGGATCTAATCTGGAAACGCGAAAAAGCTTGCTCTTGAGCCACACATTGAGGAGTGCCTTACGGTCGCGGGTGGAATGTAATCCACCGAATTTTGGCGCTAGCAGGTTGAAAACGTTTGACTCGGAGCGGTAATTCGCGAACCCGCCGGCCGACGATAGCATGTGATATAGCAGAGTCGTTCCGGAACGAGGACATCCGACTACAAAAACCGGAGCGGTGCTGCGGGCAGTTGCCGCACCTCTCTCGACCAACCGATTTCGCTGTGCTTCAAGGGTGGCTAGGTGCGATTTATCCTGCCGCCGGTCAACATTCATGGCGTTATGCCTGAAGCATTTTGGGATTTGCCAGCGATCAGGCTAGCGTAGATGCCTTGCCACCGGTCCCGAACCGCTGCCCAATGATACTTGCGCGACTCTTCGAGGGCGTTCAAGGCCAGCCTTTCCGCTAAATCAGGTTCTCGCAAGACTCTCAAAATGTTTTGCGCGAGAGCCGAGGGATCTCCGGGCGGCGACAGAAGTCCGGTCCGCTCATGCGCCACAATGTATTTCATGCCTTCGGGCTCAGTTGTGACCACAGGCGTGCCGGCTGCAAAGGCTTCGAGCACTGACACCGGCATGTTGTCGAGACTTGAGGCATTCACAAAAATATCGGCGCGATCGTACGCTCGACCAATCTCCTGCCGGTCCACTGCTCCCAGGAAGTTAACGCCTGATAAACGCAAGGTCGCTACCAGGCTGCGGATGTTGCTCTCGAGACCTCCTCTTCCTGCCAGATCGAGTTGGGCCTGTGGATAAATTTTCTGCACTTCGGCGAATGCCCGCACCACAACATCGATTCCATAGTAAGGATGGAGGCCGCGCGTGCAAATCAGATGCGGGCGAAGTGGAACGCGCCTGCGATAGTGGAACTGCGACAGGTCAACGATGTTGGACACAATTTGTGCCTGCACGCCGAATTCCCGGAAGACTTCTACGAGATAGCCTGAAGGAACAACCACCATATCGGTCTTCGAAAGAACGTGTCGTGCAATAGGAGAACACCGAAGATGGTCACGCGCCTCGCCGCTGCGATAGTTGATGAGCGTCTTCTTGCCAAGACCTTTTGCGGCAAGCCAAGCGGGAAGCGGCGCCAGGAGAAAAGATGTATACGACGCGGAGAAAATATGGACGACGTCCGCATGTCTAAGACTCTTCCATAATTTCCAGAAATAAAGTGGCTGGCGAACGACAGTGCGAAGCAAAGGCACACGCTCGGCCCACTGCAGGGCGAAGGGAAACCTGGGATCAACGGGAACAAGAGTCGCAGCGATCTCCGGATCACCGCTCCAATGCTTCATCAATAAATCGGCTTGCACAGCCTGGCCGCCCACATAACGCAACGAGGGAGCGACGAATGCGACCCGGATTTTGGAATCTCGCCGCGGCTCCGAATTGCTCACGACCCTTGACCCGAGAGCGCCAACTCCCCGCTGTCCGATGACGTGAGAATAAAGTGCTTCGTACTGTGAGGAGACATGCTCCACACTGAAATGTGAACGAACGAAATCCTGTGCGCGAACCGCCAGTTGCGAACGCAATTCTCCGTTCTGGGTCAACCGCGTCACGGCCCTCGTCAATTCGCCTTCGTCCCCCGGGCGTAC
>JASHNX010000162.1 GCA_030041415.1 Candidatus Sulfotelmatobacter sp. | reverse complement strand
CTCTTGCAGATCAGCTACAAAGCGTTGCTCTATAAGATTCGGCAATACGGCATTGCCGAGGCAAAAAGCCATCACAAACTTTCCGCCGGCGCATAAACCACAGAACTGCCAGTAATTCTTCGGTTTTTACTCTGTCCGTGCTTACGGTACCACGGTCAGGCTGAAACTGGCCGTCTTGGTAAGTGATCCGGAGGCTGCGTTGACCGTAAGCGGGTAAGTTCCCGAAGGAGTGCCGCTCACTGTAGGTAGAGTTTTCGGACTGCTGCAAGCGGGCTGCAGCAGCGTCATCGTAAAGAACGCCATCAATGCAATCAGCCCGAGCAACAAACTGCGCCGGCGCTTCCTCCCGCCTCCGCGTAGTCCCAAGAGCGCCATCCCAGGAACAGCCAGCCAGAATGCGTATAGGGGATGATGCCATCCTGTGGATGCGGTGATCACCGGCTGAGACGTGGTCGCGAGGTTCAGAATCGTCGAAGAGCTGGCGGCTCCGCTGCTTAGATTAATCGTGCTGGTTGCAAAGTTGCAGGTGGCTCCCGTGGGCAGCGAACTACAAGTAAGCGACACATTTGCACCAAACACACCTTGTGTCGGCGCCACCACTACGTTGTACTGAGCCGACTGGCCAGCG
This sequence comes from Candidatus Sulfotelmatobacter sp., assembly GCA_030041415.1. GTDB lineage: Bacteria > Acidobacteriota > Terriglobia > Terriglobales > Acidobacteriaceae > Sulfotelmatobacter. Next base: position 42,341 of record JASHNX010000162.1, on the reverse strand, counting down.
TTGACCGTCTGCGACGACGGCGCAATCGCAAGCGTGAACGACGAGGCGACGAACGAAGCCGTAGCCGTATTATTCGTATTCGTGTTGGTGGGATCCGAGACCGTTGCTATCGTCTCGAACGTGCCCGGAATCAGCGGAGTGACTACGAAGGTCACGTTCACCGCCGAACCTGCCTGGAGTGTCGGAATCTGGCACGTGATATTGGTGCTGCCCGTGGCGGCGCTGCAAGTACCGATCGAACCGCCGGCCGTGCCAGAGCTGCTTCCGCTTACCGAAGCGCTGTCGAATTGCACTCCGGAGGGAACTTGACCAAGCACATTGATTCCGGTAGCCACATCTGGTCCGTTATTCGAGACGGTGTAGGTGATCGTAACCTGATTTCCGGCGGCCGCAATTCCATTCGGAGAAATGACCGGCGTCACGCAGGTAATGCACAGATCGCTTTGCGTTCCCAACTTGACGATAAACGCGTCCGGGCCCGGTGTATTGAATGTGCCTTGAAGTGCGTTGGGAACCTGCAGTGTCGTCGAAGTGGTACTGCCCGCAAAATACGTATTAAGGCCGATGTCGATCGCGATGCCAGTGCCGTTATCAGTCCCATTGCCTCCGAAATATGTGACGTACGAACCGCCGGTCACCGAAGCGGTCTCGTTGGTATTGATGTGGGCATAGAAAGAATTCTGTGCGCCGTTGAGAACAGTCTGAATCGAGCCCGTGGTGACGGGGAAATTAGTCGAAGTCGTATAGCCTGTGACGAGCGCGTCGTTGGCCGTATCGACGGCGAGGGCATTGCCAGAATCGTTCCCGCTCCCTCCCAGATAGGAGAAATAACTTAAGCCTACGAAATTCGGCACGCCAGAAGTGCTCAACGATGGATTCGTGAAACGGGCGATATATGCGTCGGTATTAGTGTTCGTCGCAGGGCAGCTCGCCGTCGTTACTTCGACGATGCCGGGATTATTCAAACAGCTTTGATAAGCCTGCTCCGTCGGAGGCAAGTAAAAATCAGAGGAATTTGTCGATCCGGTGATGTACACGTATGTCGAATCAATTGTCAGCGCCGTACTGGTATCCGTCGCCGTGCCGCCAAGATACGTCGAAAAAAGCAGCTGTGCTCCCGACTGACCGAGCGGATTGATCTTGGCCATGAATGCATCGCTCGGATAGGGCGTGGCCGGCGCCGTACATGGATTGGGGTTGAGGAGCACTATGGGTGGGATCGTGTCCAGACAAGGCTGGTAAGCGTTGAGAATCGGAAAATCGCCCGAGGTGCCGCTGTTGCCATAAAGCCCAGAGCCGCTGTTGAAGAAATTTGTAGTGCCACTGAAATAAATGTTCCCGGTTGCGTCCACTGCGATGCCGCCACCAGTCGCAATCGGACTCGACGGCAATTCGCCGCCGAAGTATGTGGAATACGCTATCCCGCCGATGCCCGGAACCGTGGTGTTCACTTTCGTGACGAAAAACTGAATAGTCGAACGCGCCGCGCTTTGAAAGGGTACCGGCAGTAAAGTGGCCGGAAAAGCGACGGTGCTACTGGGCGCATTATTCGATGTCGTCGTTCCAGTGATGAAAACGTCCTGGCTGGCATCGATCGCCACTCCGCTCGCTACGTCGTTGCCGTTGCCGGAAACATAAGAAGAGTAATTCAAGGCCGAACCGGTGGAATTAATCGCGCTTACGAATAGAGAAGTGCAAGTGATACCGGAACACTGCGAACCCTTGGCCATCGGAGTGGTTTGATAGGCCAGACTGGTCGTGGGAAAACTGGTGCCGCTGGAAGTTGTGTTTCCGGCGACGTACGTGTTGCCTCCGAGATCGACCCCTAAGCCCATGCTAGTGTCGGTGCCATTCCCGCCAAGAAAGGTCAAATAAACCAGGGACGGCGGAGACGATGGATTAATCTTCGCGACGAAAACGTGCGTTGTACCTAGCGTTGTTGCCGCGATAGCGGTTGGAAAACCAGTGTCCGAGGTCGTCGATCCAGAGAGATAAATATATCCATCGCCATTAACCGCGACCGAAGCACGAGTTCCCGTCGTGATCTCGCCGAAATAGCTCGCGAACACCAGCGCGGGATCGATAACCAACTCGCGTTCGTGATCATAAGCGCCGATTTCGAAGCTCACCCGATTGTCAGCATGAAGAACAAAGTGTCCGTCTACCGGCGTCCGCCGGTTCGCCTCCCACTGATAGATCTCGGGCTTGCGCATGCGAAAAATGGGCTCGCGGTCGTCGCTTGCTGCCACGAGCAGGTCGCCATCCTTGATTGTCAATTGGTCCGTGCCCTGAAACTGCAATTCGGCCCTTGATGGATCGGCGCCAGGAGAAATGTGGAAGTCGTACTCAAGATTTCCCTGGTTTCCATAGAAAACAAGATCAATTCCGGGATAGATATTTGCATACTTGACTGCGGAAAATTGCGGAATGTCGGTATGCCACCGATGCGGATCGCCTCCGATGAAGTAGTTGCTCCTGCCCGGAAGGAGTCCGGTTCCGGCGACCTCAGCCCCCCGGTTTGCCCCGACGAGCTTCATGCGGATCGCATGGCCCCTGTTCCCGCCACTTGAAGACGCACTTTGGAAGCCGAGCACTGCCTCGGTAGCCGCCAGTGAAAGACCGAAGCCGTGGCCATGGGCCACGAATTTTGCCCCGGGATCGCCCTGACCCTGATTCGGCTCAAAGATCAGCGGCAACTGCCCGAGGAGTGCTTCTGCGTCAGGCTTCTTAAGGGCATTCCCTCTTAGGGAGTTCAGTCCTTGGGAACCTGAGGCTGAAGCATTCGCATTAACGGGGGTGCGATACAGACTGGGAAGTGGAACTACGGGAGGTTGCGACGCGGTCTGAGCGCGGCGAGAAATCGGGCACAACAGGGTGGAAGCAGCGAATATCAGGGCCAGGATCGATCCAATGGCTCCGGCCTTGAACCGGCGATGCCCTTCTCGCTCAGTGACGTTTGTTTTCTTGAAGCTGCGCCCCGACCAACAACCATTTCCCATTACGCTTTGCCTCCGGCTCGCGCCGATTTTCTTTATCGCGATCTTCCTTCAGACCAAACTCTGGAGAGTGAAACGGCGCACAAATCAGCACCCTTCGCGCCGGCGAAACCGCCGCTGTGACTGTTCTGGGGCTGGCAGAAAATAAACAACTACTTAAACATCTGATGGATGGGCAAGTCAAGCGACGCCCCGCCTTCCACCATCCGGATTTGTCAGATGCGTCGGGCAATGAGGAAAGATGCCGGAGGGGGCACAAAAGTGGGTGAAGGCGGTGCTAGCGGTTCCCGATGCTCCGTTTCTTCGGCGGTAGGCACGTGTATCCTCTTTGGTCTCAGAAGCATCGATGATGTTATTGCCAACGATAGTGAACGGCCATGAGGTCCTATTGTGCACGTCTCGCAGTTTGGATCGTTATCTATCTGTTGTTTATTCTCGGCCCGCTCTTCGCGCTCATGCTGGGATCTTGGCCGAAGCCACGGGATTTCTGGACGGAATTCTCGGTCGCCCTTGGTTATGCCGGCCTGGCAATGATGGGCCTTCAATTCGGCCTAACAGCGCGTTTCCGCTGCATCACCAAGCCGTGGGGCGATGACCTCATCTATCACGTCCATCGGCGGCTCTCCATCATCGGTGTTGCCTTGGTCGTCGTTCACCCGCTCATTCTCTTCGTCGTCCAACCGCAGTTCCTGGCGCTCCTCAACACTTTTACAGCTCCGTGGCGCGCCCGTTTTGCTGCCCTGTCCACCTACTCGCTCATCGCGATCGTCGTTATGGCCGTGTGGAGGAAGAAGTTAAAGCTGAGCTATGAAACCTGGCACATCAGCCATATGCTGCTCGCGGTTGCCGCCGTCGCGGGCGGCGTAATCCACATGATTGGATGGGGCTATTATCTTGTCATTCCCTGGAAGCGCGCACTGTGGATCGGCATGTCCGTATTCTGGGTCGGGCTGCTTGCTTATGTGCGCGTCATCAAGCCGCTGTTCCTGATCCGCCGCCCTTACCGGGTCGTGGAGGTGCGCGAGGAACGTGGTGATACGCATACGCTGGTGATGCTGCCGGAGGGTCATCCTGGCTTCCGCTTCGCCCCGGGCCAGTGGGGCTGGCTCACCGTGTGGGAAAGCCCGTTCAAGGCGAGCGGACACCCATTCGTCTTCTCTTCCAGCGCCGCCGTTAGCGACGGTCGCGTGGAGATGTCAATCCGCAACCTGGGCGACTTTACCAGTACGATTCGCACCATACCGGCGGGAAAACGCGTCTACCTCGACGGCCCCTACGGCTCATTCACCGTCGGCGATACTCCGGCTCTGCATGTACTCATCGCCGGCGGGGTCGGCATTTCGCCGATGATGAGCATCATCCGAACATTTGCCGATCGCGGCGACCAGCGGCCCGTCATTCTCGTCTACGGCAGCAGGGATTGGGAGTCAGTCACTTTCCGTGAAGAACTCGAAATTCTGAAACCGCGTCTCAATCTCACGATCGTCCACGTATTGGAGGATCCCCCAGACGGTTGGACCGGCGAAAAGGGCTGCATCGCCACAGTGTTACTTAAGCGTCATCTGCCGCTTCCCTACGCCGATCATGAATACTTCATCTGCGGCCCCGACATAATGATGGATGCAGCTGAAAATATCCTTGACGAACTGGGCGTGCCCATCTCCAGATACCGCTCCGAACCCCCCAGTTTCGACTAGGAGAAATGATATGCGCCGCATCTTCGCCAACAGATTGATATTCGCCACAGGTATTGTCGTGATCCTGATGTCGGTCCTCTTTGCACTCTGCCGCATATACAAAGGCGGAGCCGGACGTGAAGGCCCTTCAATCAACATATCTACTTTTGTTAGCACCTAGGTGCCGGAGTCTTTTTGCTCTTGCAAAGCTGCTGCGATTTTATACATTGGTAACATGCGACGCGTAGCCGGGGGCCGGCGGACGTTGATACTCCCAGCCTGAAGTTAATCCGTAAAGCCCTGTTTTGAGCCTTATTTCAGAAGATGCTTTCGGAATTCACGCGACGGATGCAACCAGACCACCAGGATCGACGGGCGATGCGGCGCTTCGATATGCGTCTGCCCGCGGTAGTTCGCCTCGATCCGGCTAATGAGTTTCATACCGAAACCCAGAACGTCAGCGCGCGTGGAGTTTTCTTTTACCTCGACCGCCCGGTGCCTGCGGGAACTCCGTGCGAAGTGACGCTCACCTTTCCGCCCCACATTACGCTTACCGACGCCGTCCGCGTGCGCTTCACCGCCCGTGTGATTCGCGTGGAGTTGCCACTTCCTTCTTCGCGCATCGGAACCGCTGCCATGATCGAGGATTATGAGTTTCTGCGGTCGAACGGCGGCAATGACTTTCTGAGTGCTCTTCAGCGGGATTGGGCAAAATCAAACTGAACGGCCGCAACCGAGTTCATCTGCTGGGCCGCAGCCGCGATGTTAATCGGGAAGGCGAATCGCCCCGCTTTCTTCAATTGAAAAAAACGGATTCCAAGCGACCTCCCATAAGAACCCATCCGGATCCGAAAAATATCCCGTGTAGCCGCCCCAGAAAGCCTCGCGAGCTGGCTTAAGAATTTTCGCGCCTGAGCATTCAGCTTCCGCAAGAACCGCATCCACTTCCTCGCGGCTGCGCGCGTTATATGCGAGGGTGAACGCGCGGAAACCTTCTCCCCCGGCAGAAACGCTCGCATCTTTCGCTAGTTCGTCTCGCGGATAAAGAGCCAGTGCCATTCCTCCTGCCTGAAAGAAAACGATCCCTTCCGACTTAGCCATCGATCTGCGCCAGCCGAGGCGCTCGTAAAATTCCTGGCTGCGCGTTAGGTCAGAGACACCCAGAGTAATTATGCTGACTCGTTGTTCCATGATTGATCCTAGGGAGGAACGGTATTCGGATTCGCTATTTGGAAGCTTTGCCCAGGTCTATCATCCTTCGCTTGAGTGCGCGATAGCGACGCGCGAGGCTGCCGATATACACGCCATGAATCACCCAAGTCGCGATGTATGCGGCATAAAGAAACTTCAGCGAATTCATTGCGGCCCTCCGCCCAATTTCCCCTTCGCCAGGGTCGGCGAAGTTCCCGTTTCCAGCAACGATTCCAGCGCCTCGGCTTCTTCCACGTCACGCTTCAGCATCTCAAGCCGATAGCGAGCCCAGCAAATCAGAAACGCAAAGCAGGAGAATGCCAGCCAGTTGATCAGAAGAACATGCAGCATGCGGGGATCAATCGAACCTCCGCCGCCGATCACCGGCTGCGGATGCTGCGTGCGGAAAAACCAGATCGAAAAATAAACCAGAGGCACATCGAGCGCGCCAAAAATTGCCAGCACGGCCGCCAGCTTCGGAGTCTGTGCGCTGTCGGAGAAGCGACGCAGGACAAGATAGCTGACATAGATCAGCCACAACACTAGAGTCAGCGTCAGTCGCAGGTCCCAGGTCCACCATATGCCCCACACGGGGCGTGCCCAGATCGGTCCTGTAACCAAAACCACTGTGCAGAATATGACGCCAACTTCAGCGCTCACCAGTGCCACGGCATCGGCTTTTGGATTTTTGCCCACGAGATACGCCACCGACGCGACAAGATTCACAAAAAACAAGATAAAGGCCGTCCACGCTGAGGGCACGTGGTAATAAAAAATGCGCTGCACGTCGCCCATGGTCCGCTCCGTCGGAGCAACCCACATCGCCTGATAGAAGGCATAGACGAGCAGCAACACCGTGAGAAACGCAAGGATGGGGAAGGCCTTTTTCATTCTGCCTGCAACACCGTCTCGAACAAGGCCAGACAAGCAGTAGTAAACACCACATCGTAGGTGAGAAGCAATACGATCCAGAAGCGCGGATTGCCGTCGCCGCTGAGGATAATGCGCGTCGCTTCCACCATGCTTTGAATCGCGGGAATCGAGAGCGGAAATAGAATCAACGGCAGCATCACTTCACGCATGCGGGTGCGAATCGACATAGCCGCGAAAAAAGTTCCACTCGCAACCAGCGCCCAGGTTCCCAGAATACCCACCGGAATCAATTCCCACGCTGCGCCCAGCACTCGAAGGTTGTAGAACACCATGAACAGCGGAGCCATCACCGCCTCGAGCAGCGTGACCAAAATGAAATTGCCAAAAGCCTTCGATAGGAACAAAGCGTTCGCGGGAGCCGGCGAGACGCGGTAGGCATCCAGCACCTGGTTGCGTAGCTCTCGCGCCCAGGTCTGATTCAATGCCACAATCGCAGAGAACAGAAATGCAACCCATACTAACCCGCCGGCAATTTCTCGCGATTCCTCCGCTGTGGGATCAAATGAAAAGCTGAAGATCACCACCACAAGCAAGGAGAAAAACAGCATGGAATTGATGGCGTCTTTCGAGCGCCATTCCAGGCGGATGTCCTTTGCTAGCGACGCCAGAGTAATGGGCCAGAGAGAATTCAAGGTTGTGGCGCTCCTGCCGCAGGCTGAGCGAAGCTCGCCGTGCGATCAACGATCTGCCCTGTCTGCATCCAGATAAATTCATCGGCCACGCCTTCAAGCAGCGCGGCTTGGTGCGTGACCACAAAAATCGTCTTGCCCGCGTCGCGCATACCTTTGAGCAACCCAACCATCTCCTGTGCCGAATGCACGTCAACATTCGAGAACGGCTCATCGAGAAAAAGAATTCTCGGATCATGCAGAATCGCGCGCGCCAAGGACATGCGCTGGCGCATACCCTGAGAATATTGCCCGACGGGCCTCGCCAGCGCCGGATCGAGCCTCACCGAACGAATGGCCTGCCTGCACGGTTCATCGCCGGAGATTCCGTACAGCCGCGCAAAATACTTCAGGTTTTCCATCCCGCTCATCTCGTCGTAGAGCAGCGATGGGTGCGCCATGTAGCCGACATCGCAGCAAGCTTGATGAGGACTCTTCCCCAAAATCGAAACCTCACCGCGTGTGGGATGAGCTAAACCCGCCAGAGCGCGCAGCAGCGTGGTCTTCCCTGCTCCGTTGTCGCCGAGAATCACGTAAAACCGGCCGGCGGAGAATTCTGCGCTCACGCCTCGCAGAGCGGCAAAACGGCCGAATTGCTTGATCAGATTTTTGACGCTGATGATGGCGGCGGTGTCAGTCACAGGCGTCGAAATACTAACGTAACTTCACTCCGCGATGAGTGTAACGAAGATGGCGGGTGTCTGCCTATCGAGCGGAAAAAACCGGACTGGGGAATAAGCGGAAACGCCCCGCAGTCTAATTCGAAGCCATCGCCGGTTGAACCGCAGGCTGCGCCTGCGTCACATTCTTCACCGGCGCGGCTTGCATCTGATTCCCCGGCTGCTGCGGAGCGTATTTCGAGGCGCACTTCGCTTGGAGAGCTTTGGCATGAAAAACGCCGTCGCGGCCAAAGCGGCCATCGGCCAGCGCTTGCGAATCATCCTTGAATGTATCGGGCGGGGCCTCGGTTCCGGTGTAGTCGACGGGGAGCAACTGATCCTGTTCCACCAGCACAAACTGCACGTGGATCCCGGCACGCTTGATCGACCCTGGCTGCACATTTCCTGCTACGCGCAGGCGCTTCGAGTACGCGCCATCGCCCATCTTGTGGAGCTCGCTGATAGTCACGTAATAGCTTTTGCTGTCTTGCACGCCGGTATAGGCAAGGTAGCCGAGAAGAACGATGATTACCACCGTCGCCGCTCCGAACTTCGCGTAGGTCTTTGCCTGAGTAGACATTGCCGCAACACCCCAGAGGAACGTTATATGTCGACTCTACCCCTCGCCGGACGGCGAATCAAGGCTCCAAAAGGCTAGATGCTAGCGATTACCGAGGCGGCCATCGCAGAATCGCTCACCTACTGCTCAACTTTCACCTTTTGCCCGGTTGTGGTGTAGACCCGAAAGCGAGAACCGGGCACGCACGTGAAGGAGCCGTCGGGATGCGTGACATCCGAATGCGGGCTGTCACGAATGACCACGTAATCACGGATCAGATAGCAAGTCCTCTCGGCCTCGGGGCCGAGGGATAATCCTTGTGACACGCGATGAGAATCTTCCCCCTCGTCACGGGCATTGGCCAGCAAACTCTTGTATTCCGTTTGCGAATGACCCGACGCAATTTGTGGTTCGAGATCAGCCCTGGAATGACTGGGGTCGATGGGCAGATTGAGCGACGCCACGCCCTGAAACACCACAAGGTCTGACGAATTATTCTGCTGCGATTGTGCCAAAGCCAACCCGGCAAACGACGTGAGCAGCATCACAAGAGCAAGGAGTCGGGTAACTGGCATGGGAACCCTCCCGTATGAGCGAATCATACCACCGCGAGCATGCGTGATAGTGCCTTAACCTCACCTGCATAATCACGGACGAGATCCGCAGACACGGGATCGAACGCATCTCAACGCCGCAGTCCGCTAGAATGTATAGACAAGCCTATGATCCATCCCTGGCACGACGTTACCCCCGGCAATAAGCTTCCGCAGGAATTTGATTGCGTCATTGAGATTCCTTCCGGCTCCAACGTCAAGTATGAGTTAGACAAGTCGAGCGGCCTCATTCGCCTCGACCGCATGCTGTACTCCGCGGTTTACTATCCGGCGAACTACGGCTTTATTCCGCAAACGTTAGCGGAGGATGGCGATCCGCTCGATGTCTTAGTCATGTGCCAGGAGGCAGTCGTGCCGCTCACGTTGATTCACTCTCGTACTGTCGGTCTGATGACGATGATCGACGGCGGCAAACTCGATCACAAAATTATCGCGGTAGCAACGGACGACCCGGAGTTCAACTCCTATTTCGAAGCCTCGGAGATGCCCCCGCACCGCCTGCTGATGCTTCGCCGATTTTTCCAGGATTACAAGCAACTCGAAGGCAAGGCCGTCAAGGTCAATAGAATCCTTTCCGCGAGGAAGGCATATCCTGTCATCAGCAGTGCCCTTCGCCGTTATAGCGAAGAGCGACGGAAAGGCTTCACATCCGCTAAGCACTAGGTGGGAAGGACCTTTATCACTGGTTCTTGCCACTACACCTAAGTTCCGGCATAATAAGTGTTTGTCTTGATCTCGCCGGACTCTTCCGGAACAAGGATACTTCTCTGTGTTGATGATTCGATTGGCGCGAATGGGTGCGCGCAAACAGCCCCATTACCGCATCGTGGTGATTGAAAAGGCCCGCGCGCGCAACGGCCGGCCGGTGGAAGTGGTTGGAACCTATAATCCGCGGACCAATCCCGCCAGCGTTGAACTAAAGCGCGATCGCGTGGATTACTGGGTTTCGAAGGGTGCGCAGATGTCAGAACGCGTGGGCAAGCTTTATTCGAAGCCGGCGGCTCCGGCGGTCTCTGTAGCGTAACCATGAGCGAAGCCGCTGCAGACGTTCGCGTTCTGATCGAGAAGATTGCCAGATGGATGGTCGACGCCCCTGACGAGGTTTTTGTCGAGCAGTTCGACGACGGCGTGATTGAACTGGAAGTCGCCGAGGGAGATGTGGGCAAAATTATCGGCAGGCAAGGGCGCAATGTGCGCGCCTTGCGTGCACTGCTGAACGCTGCGGCAATGCGAGCTCGCAAGCGCTACACGCTGGAAGTCATCGATTAGGATCTGCGCCGGAATGCTTTTGCCGCAACCGGCAGAATTACGAGGAACTAGAAGCGGACATCGGCAATCCTGAATCAAGCGGTGAGTTCATTACGCTCGCGCGCGTGGTGAAAACGCAGGGCCGGCGCGGAGAAGTTGCCTGCGAAGTTTTCAGCGACATTCCTGATCGGTTCGAGGCCGGCATGAAGTTGCTCGCGATGCGCGAAGCAAATTCGCCCCGGCGCGAATTAGAGCTTGAAGATTTCTGGCCGCACAAAGGATTGATAGTTTTTAAGTTTGCCGGCGTCGATTCGATTTCCGCAGCCGAAAGTCTAGTCGGTTGCGAATTGCAGGTTCCACGCAGCCGGCGCTCTAAATTACAGGCCGGGTGGAACTACGTCAGCGATCTGATTGGTTGCGCCGTGTTCGATCGGGATCGCGAGATTGGGCAAATCGACCACGTCCAGTTCGGAACCGGTGAAGCGCCCCTGCTGAGTGTGCGAGGTGTTCACGCGAAGTTGCTGGATATTCCGTTTGCCGAGGCGTATCTCGAGCGGATAGACGTGCAACGAAAGCAAGTTCGCATGAAACTTCCGGACGGGCTGCTGGATGTGAATGCTCCGCTTACCGGCGAAGAAAAGCGCGAGCAAGCGCAGTCGAGAGATAAGAAGCGGTAAGGTTAGGTTTCGCGATGAAGGCCGATATTGTAACGATATTTCCGGACTTCTTTTGCGGGCCGCTGGATTACGGCATCACGCGCCGGGCTCAGGAAATGGGCCTGGCGACGATTCAGCTACACGACCTTCGCGAGTTTACTCACGATCGTCACCGTACTGTGGATGATCGCCCGTTTGGCGGCGGCGAAGGCATGGTACTGAAGCCGGAACCGCTGTTTGAGTGTTTGGATTCGCTCGGCGTCGTGGCGAGAGAAGATCGCATCGCCGGGCGAGCGAAGCAATCGGTCATTCTGCTTTCGGCGCAAGGCGAGCGATTCACGCAGACGGTTGCTGCGGAGTTATCACAGCTCGATAGGATGGTTTTGATTTGCGGGCGCTACGAAGGCGTAGATGAACGGGTCGCGGATTTTCTGGCTGACCGGGAACTTTCGGTCGGAGATTACGTTCTCAGCGGCGGTGAAATTGCCGCAGCGGTCATTGTCGAAGCCGTGTTGCGGCTGTTGCCCGGAGCCGTAGGAAACGAGGCGTCAACGCAGCAGGAGTCGTTTACGACCGGCGTGAAGGCAAAGATCGCGGCGGGTGCCGATTCCACCTGTGGTTCGAACGGATTGCTGGATTATCCGCACTATACGCGGCCGGCTGAGTTTCGCGGTATGGCGGTGCCGGAAGCGTTGATGACCGGCAATCACGAGGAAATCCGACGATGGCGGCGGCAGCGTGCACTGGAAAAGACTTTGCGCAATCGCCCGGACTTGCTCGAAGGTTCGGCGCTAAACGAGCAAGAAGCAAGGCTTTTGGATAGTTGGAAGAAAAATAGCTTGAAAGAAGATGGACAGCAAGACGGAACGGATAAATCCGAGCTGCGCCGCGTGAACTCAGCGATCCGGAGCTGATTCGGGAGATTCTGGCTGAGTTTAGCGAAGCAACATCAAGCTTAAAAATTCAAGAAGGACTCATCATCATGTCGAACTTAGTCATTGAAAAGCTTTTGGCCAAAACGCAACGGACCGACGTTCCCGAATTTCACGCGGGCGATACCGTCCGAGTACATGTAAAGATCAAAGAAGGCGATAAAGAACGTCTGCAGGCGTTTGAAGGCGTCGTAATCAAGCGCGACCGCGGTCCGCAGGCCAGCTTCACCGTGCGCAAGATCAGCTTCGGCCAGGGAGTGGAGCGCATCTTCCCCATGCACTCGAAAGTGATCGACAAAGTCGACGTTGTGCGTTCCTCGAAAGTCCGACGGGCGAAGCTCTATTATTTGCGCGGGCTGAAGGGAAAGGCCGCTCGCCTGCGCGAAGTGGAGTAAGCTGGCCTTAATCCTCCCTGGCTAAGAGAGCGAGGCTCTTATCGCGTCTGCGACTGATATTGCTCGATCAGGTCACGAATGCGTTGCGCATCCGTCTTGCGGTGACCGTAGCTTGTAATGGGATCCGCTCCGCCCGCAGATTCGATCACAATTTCCGACCAAATCACACCCGTCTTAATGTGCACCGAGGCAACCTTGGACATTGGAATTGTCTCTTCGTTGCTGCCGAACAGTCGCGATTTGACGCGGCTAACCCGCTGCGGGCTGACCACGATCTTCGTCGGGAAGACAAAATTACCCTGCGTCCATCGGCTGGCGGCAAAGGTTTCGACTGGAGAACTATCCAAGGGAACGTCGGGCGCGGCATCCATTCGCTAAACCCACTCCAGCGCGCCTTTTTTCCAGACCCACACGTAACCAGCTATGAGGATTGCAAGAAAGATTAGAATCTCGATGAAACCAAACAAGCCGAGAGCCTTGAACTTGACCGCCCAGGGAAACAGAAAAATCGTTTCCACGTCGAACACCACAAACAAAATGGCGATGATGTAATAACGCACGGTGTAGCGGCCGCGCGCATTATCCACCGGATCAATGCCGCATTCATAGGGCATGAGCTTGGTTTTGGTGGGATTCTCGGGACGCACCAGCTTGGCTGCGAGCAGCGTCAGCGGCAGAAGGATTGCAATCACGCCAACGAAAACGAAGATGGGAATATAGTTTTGCGGCATCGCGATCTTGAATCGTTATTCGACGAACACGCTCAGACGAGGCTAATAGTAACGCCGATACCAGGCGACTTCAACCCGAGGCCTGCGGCAAACTTTTGTCCGGCAGGATGAAAACCCTCCGTGCCAGATCGCTGTTCAGTGTTGCTTTTTCATAATAACGGCTGAGTACGCCATCCTTCCAGACGAGCAGATCAGCATTTCGCGTGGCAAAGTCGTTCCAATTGATGCCGGGGTGGCGCGCCATGCGCTCATGAATCAGAAAGAAATAAGAGCAGGTGATAGTCTCGTGATAGAGTTCGGTTTTGCCACGCCGGGCAGCGAATTTTTGGAGACCTGCCGAGAATTTCTCTAAAGCCTGCAGCACGGGATAGCACGACAAATAGGCAAAGGCCAGGCGCACGTGATCGGCGTGATGGAAGGGAACATCGGGGTCAGTATCGCACTCGAATCGCACGAGAAGTTCGTGGTTACCGAGGCCCGATTCCGTGATTGGCACGACCACCATTCCCTATTTCTTTCCAATTGCGACGGCGTACGCGGCCGCAGTGTAAATAGCCAAATTTCCCACGTTGAACATTCCATGCAGCAGATGAACCGCAATAGCCAGCACAAATACTGCAAACAGAAGCCACGCTCCACGCAGCGCCGTGCGCGGGATCAGCAACAAGATTGAGCCCACAATCTCGCCCCACCCTAAGGCTAGCCGAACGATGTCCGGCATGTGTGTGCGGCTAAAATCGTGCCGCGCCGATGGCATCACGAACAGAATGGCTTCGATCAAAATCGCGATTCCCAGCGTGTACTGCAGCACACAGATTGCGATCTTTATTCGGCCATTCATCGCTTAACCCTCTTTCACTTCGCCCACAGGTTTCCCGCGTCGCGATTTGATTTCTTTCAACCGGTGGCTCGCACTTGAGTCCAGATCGAAATCGTAAAAACGCTTGAGCTCCCGGATGCGATCGAGCGAAGCCGCGCTGAACGGCGTCTTGCCGTCGAAGGCATGAAGCACAATACCCTCCAGAAGATCGCCAAGGGACATGTCGTGATATTCCGCAAAACCCTTCAGAATCTTGAGCAGCCGCTTCTCCATCCGCACTCCGGTTTGCACCCGCTCAATCAGCAGCCTCGATTCATCGATCATATGTACCATTGTACCATGGTACGTCAAATCGGAAAAGCTTCGGGGGCTCGACGCGGCAAGGGCTACCTTCGTCGCAATGGGGGACTTGTTTATAATCGCAGTTCCCTCTCTTGATCAGGAAAGGTTCCTTTGGCACTCGACGAAAACATCTACGAACTGCGGAGGCAGAAGCTAACAGCTATTGAGGCGCTCGGTCAGACAACATACCGCAGCAAGTATGAGTTCACGCACACCATTCCGCAGATCCTGGCGGATTATTCCGAAAAAACCGCTGAGCAGCTAGAGAATTCACGCGTTAACGTCCGCGTTGCGGGCCGCATCATGGCGATCCGACTGATGGGCAAGGCGGGATTCTGCCACCTGCAACAAGGCGGACAGCGATTGCAGATTTATGTCAAGAAAGATGCGGTCGGCGAGAAGGGCTTCGAACTCTACAAACTGCTCGACCTTGGCGATCACATTGGCGTCGCCGGATATTTGTTTCGCACGCGAACCGGCGAATTAACCATTCACGTCGACGAAATCACATTTTTGAGCAAAGACCTTTTGCCGTTGCCCGAAAAGTGGCATGGTCTGACGGACGTTGAGTTGCGCTACCGTCAGCGCTACGTCGATCTGGTGATGAATCCCGAGGTTCGCGAAGTTTTTCTCAAGCGCAGCAAACTGGTGCAGTCGCTGCGGCGCACCATGGAGGCGCACGGATTCGTGGAAGTCGAAACTCCGATGATGCAGCCCATCGCCGGCGGCGCGGTCGCGCGGCCGTTCGTTACCCATCACAACACGCTCGACATGGACTTGTATCTCCGGATCGCGCCGGAACTTTATTTGAAACGGCTCGTCGTCGGCGGATTCGATCGTGTTTACGAAATCAATCGGAATTTCCGCAATGAAGGCCTTGGCTGGCGGTGGAATCCTGAGTTCACTATGCTCGAGTACTACCAGGCCTACGCCGACTTCCACGACATGATGGACCTGACGCAAGAATTGATCATGCAGGCCGCAAAGGATGTGACAAAAGATAAGGAACATCCCGATGGAATCACGAGGACGAAGTGGGGCGATCAGGAAATCGACTGGGGCAACTGGCAACGGTTGACGATGCGGGAAGCGATCATCAAGTTCTGGCCAGATTCATCCGGGGCAAAGCCAGGCATGAGCGATTTCGCTTCGAGTGACGGCGTCAAGAAGCTGGTCGAGCATTTCAACCGCTCACATTCGCACATGGCCTATGATCCAGGCGAGCCCGTGGGCAAAACGATCGCGGCTCTATTTGAAGCCGTCGCCGAGGAGCATCTCACACAGCCGACAATCATCTACGAATTCCCTACTGCCATTTCGCCTTTATCGAAGCAAAAACCGGACGAACCTGACTGGACCGAGCGATTCGAAATCTACGCCGGGCAAATGGAAATCGCCAATGGATTCAGCGAGCTCAACGATCCCGAGGATCAGCGGCGGCGGTTCGAAGCGCAGTTGAAAGAACGCGAGCGGGGCGACGAGGAGGCTCATCAGATGGATGAAGACTACGTACGCGCGCTCTCTTACGGAATGCCGCCGGCAGGCGGCGTTGGCGTCGGCGTGGATCGCCTGGCTATGTTGTTGACCGATTCGCATACCATCCGCGACGTGATTCTGTTCCCGCTGCTCCGTCCGGAAAAGAGTTCGCCCTCATCGGAAAATCAGGCGGAAAGCTAAAGTTCGGGAAAAAACCAGACCGAGCACAAGAGTCAACCTTTCACTCAATCTTGCTTACTAACTGACTGGAACCCCCGCGATCACTAGGAAGAGGAGCGAGAGGTTCCTATACTTTTGAGTATCCGTGTTGGGCTTAGAAGTAGCAGCGCTGCCGTAGCACACGCAAAGCCGGTGCTGGGTCGGCAGCGCTTTGCTTTTGTAGCAAGGTGCGCGAGTGAGCCCCCGGTCGCGGTCTTACTTCAACGAGTGAGCGGACGCGGCTGTGCCTCGTACGGTCCGCGGCGGCTGATAAGGCGGCTTATCAGGGCTGAAGTTGGTGCTCAGGTAATCAATCAAGGCGTCGCGGTCGGCGGGATCGACCAGCGCGCCCCATTTCGCCATCTTGTCGACTTCCTTGGCCCACGCCGCCGGGTTTAGCCTTTGCTGCAAAATGATGCGGGCTTCGTGGCATTCAAGACAGGTTGCCGTCGCCTTGGCTTGCATCGCGCCGGGTGGAAGCTCTGCGGTGGGGCTTGCGGTGGAGGCTTCTTGAGCCATTCCTGCAGAGGCGGCAATCAGGCTTAACAACAACGGCCCACAGAACCAGCCCACGACTCGCTTTCTACCCGACATGAACGCTCACCCGATCGATCGAATTATTCAGATATCCGCCTGGGTTCCACGCCGCGGCGGGAGGCTGGATGTGTCCCTGGCTATCGGTAGCACGCGACAGGATCTCATAGTCTCCGGCTTTGGCCGGCTTCCACGCGTAACTCCACAAACGCCAGGCATAGTGCGCGTGTTCATGAGCCAGCGTTGCTGCGTTCCAGCTCCCGCCGCCGTCGACGGAGATGTCAACCTTGACGATGTCTGCTTCGCCCGCCCAGGCTGCGCCATGCACCGTAACTTGGCCTCGCTTCAAATTCGCGCCGTCGATCGGCCCGGCGATCACTGACTTTACGGTGAGTGCGGTCACGGGATGCGTATCGGCCGGCGCCGGAGCCTGACCAGGCTGCAATGGCTGGTTGGGCATGCGGTAACCGGGACTCATGAAATTTCCCTGGAACTCGGCTTCGAGAAGCTTAAGTTCCGTCAGCCACTTGCACGATGCCGATCCAATCCATCCCGGCACAAGCAAGCGGGCCGGAAAACCGTGATGCTTGGTAAGCGGCGAACCATTCATATGCGTGGCTATAAGCGTGTCCCCATCCAGCGCTTTCTCAATCGGGATGCTGCGAATGAAGGGAGGGACTTTGCCCGGAACCTCATCGAGCCCGCGGAACATCAGATGCTTGCCGCTTGGCTTGACCCCGACGCACTGCAGCACGTCCCGCAACCGCGGTCCGGAAAAGCGAGCCGTGCCCACGGCTCCCTTGCCCCACTGAATGCCTGGCAGTTGCGGGCGATAAAATGCGCGGCCATTACCAGCACACTCGAGCGTGTTGACGACCGAATGCACTTCCATTTTTCGCAAGTCGGCGTAGCTCACCGTAAGCGGTTGTTCCACCTCGCCGCCGATTGTAAGGCGCCACTCGACAGCGTCGAGTTCAGTCGGCTCATGCATGTGGTTACGCACGAAAAAGTGCGGCACGGGCGTGAGCCAGGTATTGAAATATTCGACGGGAGATTCGAGATCGACAAAGCGGAACGAACGCAGGACCATTCCTTCTTCGCCCGGAAACTTGATAGCTGGTTCTTGGGGAAATGCCTGCGCCAGCATCGGCCGGGTTAATGCGACGGCGAATGCCGTTCCTGCGGCTTGCCTGAGAAACTCACGTCTGGAATTCATTCTGGTTTGCTGATGATTAAACTAAGTCCATAGAATAAATCGTCTTTATGGGTAACTCAAGCTTTAAGCTGACTGCTGGTAAACCTGGCCTCTTGGTTGGCTATCTTTTTGTGCTCCGGCGCGTTTAGACAAGAGATACCGCCGGATGAATTTCGCCCGAGCATAAGAGGGAAGGTATTTATAAAACTTTAAGATGCGGACGATACCGAGAGGAGCACTCCGGCATCCAACGATTAAGGCGTGTAACGAGACAAGAAGAGCACCCGCCGGCTCGGAAAAGGAGAGTGAGCCAAAACCGAGCCGGCGGTGTTTCCAAGGGAAAGCGCCCCTTAGAAAATTGAGGAAGTTGGTTTTCTTAAAGGTGGTCCCTCTACCACGGTGGCGAGGGACCATTTCTTGCTGATTACGGCAAGTAGTAACGGAAGGACGTGAAGACCATTCCATCAAGTCCTTCTGGAGAAACGGTAACGCCTTTGGTCAGGCTCGCGCCGTCCCAGGTCTGGCGTGTCACGTACGAGTATTGCGCGCCGAACTGGAACTTGCCGCGGGGACCGTTGTAGAAGCGGTACCAGAAGCCAAAGGTGCCCTCGATCAGAGCGCGCGTGTCTGCCGTGCAATCGGCGAGCGCGCCCGGAATAAAGCCGCTCGATACGATGGGAGGAGTTTCGAGGTAGCAGCCATAGTTCTTGAACGATGGCGCGCCGTAGCCGACCACCTTTCCGCTGATTGGATCGAATGAGTCAGCGCGGCCATCGTACTCGGCACCAGCGTATCCATAGACATCAAGTTTCTTGCCGTGCCATTCCAGCGTGGCCAAACCCTGACCATTCTTGATGGGATCAAGCGTTCCATTGGCGTGCACGGAAAGGTCGGAAAGCTGACCGGCGCCATAACGGCCAACCCCTCTTCCATCGAACGTGTGCAGGCCGAAGACAACGCGCTTATTAAGGAAATTCCAGCGGGCATTGATCCCGAAGGCCCCTCCGTTCACCGAGGCGTTGTAAGCGCCGAGGGCGTTCGGTCCGGCGACCGTGCTGCCCCCGCACAGTTCGCTCGACGACGCTAACTCACCGCAGGGAAACACGCGATCACGGAACCGGTCCCACAAGCCAAAGACTTCGTAGTGGCCGAAGCCGGGATCGAACGCGATCTTGGCAATCACGTCGGGTGAAGGATTGAACGTGTAACTGCCCGCCGGCGTGCAAGTAATAGTGGGCGTAATGCTGGTCGTTGTGGGTGTAATAGTGGTAGCGGTCGCGCTGCAGGTGGTGACGGCATTGTTGTATGCACCGCCTCCCGCGCCAGCAGAACCTAACAGGAAGTTATCTCCATTTTCGTGCGTCGTGAGAGTACCCTGCGGGTTTTCCATGGAAACAGCAAACCAGACCTTCCGGTTGAAGTCTTTGGTCAGACGAATAGCGTACTGCCGGGCGAACGAAAACCCGACGGTATACCCCGGGTCAATGGTCATTGGCCGAGCGTCGTTGGTTTTGCCTAAATCGTCGCTAGGCTGAATGCCTTCCTTATTTTCGGTAACCAGACTCCACATCTGACCGCCAATGAACCGCCACCCGTTATCGAATTTAGCTTGTCCCCAAGCCTGCCGGAGACGGAACGTGTAGCTATCTGTCTGGGTGTTGGTTGATCCCGTTCCAGACGACAGGAAGTCACCCGAAATATAGCTTGAGAACTCGACATTCTTCAGTCGGCCATCGACGTAGACCGTGGGACGAGACTGACGCGCCGAGCCGAAGAATTCCGACATCGAGCTTTGAGAAGCTCCGGGCATGGTCAATGAGTTGAAGGGCGTGGGGAGGTCCGAAGCCAAAGCCCGCGAGCGCCGCACAAATGCAGCTTCCACAAATCCACCGGGAGTGATGGTAATCCCGCGGAAATGGATGGATACTACCGGGCTGTGCATCGGGTTTTCGTCGGGCCCGCCTTGAGTGGGCGCAGTCATCTCATTTCCCTGGAGCGGATTGCCGGCTGCGAGCGCGGGGCTCGGGGTCGAGATGGCAGCTACCTGCGGTGCAGGAGTAGCGGGCTTAACTTCAGCATTTTGTGCCGCGGATTGTTGCGCTTGCTGGAGCTCGAGCTGGCGGGTAAGCTTGTCGATTTGGCGCTGCTGAGCCGCTAGGGCGTCCTTCAACGCCTGCACATCAGCCGGGGTAATCGGCGCAGGTGCGGGTGTGGTGGTGGCGGAGCTTGCCGCTGGGGCACCGTTATTATTATTGTTCGACGGAAGTGGGCCTGAGTTTTGTGCCCAGGCTCCGCCCGCCAGGACGGCGGTCGTAACTGCAGAGATGAACAGCTTTGCTATCGCTCTCATAGAAGTACACTTCTCTCCTTTATTGAATTTTCAACTCTTGTGCTTCTACCGCATGGACCGGGGGTGGAAGCCTCACACTCAGCATCCGGTGCACCCAAAAACCTCCAATCGGCGAACCATCTGCCGTGGGAATTGCGTGTGTTTAGACTTGAGGCAAGTTAGTCTATTAAATGAGTTTTAAAATCAGGTTAAAAATCCTTCTTGGATGAGTTCAGATCTCTTGCGACCTTCGAACAACGTAGACCTGCTGGGAGATTCTGTGCTGCAACCATGCGCGAGACCTAAATAATGGCCCAGACCTGCCTTAATCTTCACGATACTCAGGACGATTCAGCTATTCTGGCCGCCGACTACCATCGGCAGGACGCTTCCTTTTTCTTTCTTCTTGGTCCCACGCCGGGCTTTGCGGCCACGCGGCGTCGTTCCTGCGATCAGGTCCGCCAGGGTCGTATTTTCCAGAATGTGAGCTGCGGCATCGCGAACATCGAGAAACAACTGGTACAGCGAACGGTGCGAGACGTCGCGGTCGATGAGGGCGCGCAACTGCTCGGCGTCGCCAAAAGGAGCGAGCGGGCCGTCGATGAGCCTCATGATCTCGCTCAACCGGATTTCTGAAGGCTCGCGCCGCAGTTGGTAGCCGCCATTGGCTCCTCGCACGCTCTCGACCATGCGAGCATTCTTGAGTTCCAGAAGAATCAGCTCCAGAAATTTTTCCGGAAGATCCTCTTCGTAGGCAATTTCGCGAATCTTGATGGCGCCCTGGCGATGGCGCCGGGCGAGCATCATCATGGCTTGCAGAGCGTATAAACCTTTTTGAGAAATTTTCATGGGCATCGATTATGCCATAAAGTCCATATGATTGATAGACTTCGGTTGCCATACCATTTGCAATCCCGATTCCATTTATCCCTGGACGCGAGAATACTCTAACAATCGACGAAGGCAGGACTTACAGTTCTTTCGCGGCAGAGGAAACCGTACCCGCTTAGGCAATCGTTTGCACTTTCAGGAGCAAAGGCTTCTGAAAACTATCAGTTGGGAGAAATTGGAACCCGGAAAGCGACGGTTCAGAGTCTACGATTCCTGGCCGACGCGCAGGACTTGCAGTGTTATGTTGTCGGGGCCGCCGCGCGACCGCGCCAGCTTCACTAGCGCCGCGCAACACTCAGCCGGAGGGTTGTTCCGCAGGGCGGTACCGATTTCTTCCTCGCTCACCAAGCCCCAGAGCCCGTCAGTACAAAGCAGAAGGTCGTCGCCTGCCTGCACCTGCAAGCCAGTGGGAGCACTTTCGACGTCCAACTGGAGTCCCGCCCCCAATGCGGCCGTCAGGATGTGCCTCTGCGGGTGTTTCTCCGCGTCTTCAGCCCTCACCAGACCGCTTTCTACGAGCCGGCCCACATAGGAGTGATCGCGCGTGAGTCGCTCGATGCGCTGATCGCGGTTGCGATAAAGGCGACTGTCGCCGACGTGTGCGAAGTAAAGCTCATGTCCGCGCACCACCACCGCGGTACAAGTTGTGCCCATCCCAAAGAAAACCGGATGGCGCTCGGCGTAATCACGGATGCGGACGTGGGCTGCAGCAAACCCCTCCATCAGCATCGCCTGGGGGTCGTCCCGGAAGCCCGCGTCGTAAACGTCCCGCACGGTATCTACCGCCAGCCGGCTGGCCTCCAAACCGCCCTCATGCCCACCCATACCGTCGGCAATGATGGCCAGACGCCCCTTGCGCCTAAATTCCTCTGTGTCAGTCGGCTCCCAATAGAGACAGGAGTCCTCGTTGTTTTCCCGCTGGCAACCCACATCGCTCAAGCCTGCGGCCTCGACTCCGGGTCTCACTTTCATGCAGTCAACGGACAATTCTGTTCTGCCTCATAACGCGGCAACGCGGGCGCTGGTCCGCCCAGTCGATGCCTCTGCTCTTCTACCTGGTCGCACTCGTCCGGACATTATAGACAACCGCGCGGTTTTCCGTCCTAAAGTCCCCACTACTCACGCCGATAGATTGGGAGAGGGACACTTAGAAAAGCGCAAACCCGGTAAGCGACGGGTGCGGAAATTTCAATATCTTATGCCAGTGCGCGTTCTTGTCGTCGACGATTCTTCTGTCATGAGGAAGATCGTGGAGCGCTCTTTGCGCCAGGCCGGGCTCGATCTATCGCAGGTCTTCGAGGCGGGCAACGGCGCGGAGACGCTGAGCGTGCTGCAGACGAATCAGACCGATCTGATTCTCTGCGACATCAACATCCGGTGATGGATGGTCTGGAATTCATCAAGCAGCTTCCCTCGGTCGAGAATACCAAGGCCGTGCCCGTGATCATGATCACGACCGAAGGCAGCGAGGCGCACGTGGTGCAGGCGCTGTCTTGCGGTGCCCGCGGATATATCTGCAAGCCCTTTACCCCCGACCAGGTAAAGAACCTGGCCAATCAGGAATCGCCAATCCGGATTTCTCGGCAGGACGGCGAGCAACCTCATACCTCGGTGTACAATGTCGCCGATCGGCTAAAGCCCCTGCCTCCCTCACTCCCGGTTGGTGTCTTCTATGAATGCTCCGGAAGCTTGGCCGTTTTTCTCCGCGCGTCGTGCATGGCGACAGAATTGTCCAGGGCAGTGGTTCAACTGCCTCTCATGCGGGGTCCTATTGTTCGGGTGCATCATCTTGCCCGACTGTACCTTCGCGCGAGCTCAAAGCACGACACCACCGGTCTCGTCCACCGTTTCTTCGGCTTCTCCAAGCACGAATCAGCAGGCTTCCGCGGAGATCACGGCACAGGATCAGCCTGCCACGTTCAAGGTCAACGTGAAGCTGGTCGTGGTGCGAGCCGTGGTTCGCGATGCAACGGGACACGCGATCAGCAATCTCAAGAAGGATGATTTTCGGGTCTTCGACAAAGGCAAGCCGCAGGTCATCACACAATTCGAAGTCGAGGAGCCAGGTGACGTTTCCGCCAAGGCGCGCCAGGCATCGGAGCAGAAAGCCAACTCAAACGAGACACCGAACACGATAGCCTCTGCAGCCATCCCCGAGCGCTTCATCGCCTATCTGTTCGATGACATTCATTTGCAGTTCGGCGATCTTGCGCGGGTACGCGAAGCCGCCGGACGCCAGGTCGCGACGTTGCGTCCGACGGACCGGGCTGCGATTTTCACAACCTCCGGCCAGACGCAGCTCGACTTCACCGACGATCGCACCAAACTGCATGCCACGCTCCTCCGTCTAATGCCACGGCCGATTTCGCCGTTAAAGGCCGACTGTCCCGATATCGACTATTACCAGGCTGACCTGATCCTCAATCAAAATGATCCTTACGCCAGCCAGATCGCCATGCAGGAGGCCTTGACCTGCCCAGGAGTGGCCGGAACCCCGAATCCGACGACGATCGCCGCTGCGCTAATCAATATGAAGACCACGGAAGCGCTGCAATACGGCGACCAGCAGAGCCATGTTTCGCTCACTGTTTTGCAATCGATCGTCCGCAACATTTCCCGCATGCCGGGGCAGCGAAACCTTGTATTGATTTCTCCCGGATTCATCGCTCCGCAAATGCAGTATGAGTACAACGACATCATCGAGCATGCGCTTCGCTCTCAGGTGGTGATCGATACCCTCGACGCGCGCGGAGTGTATACCGTCGATACGCTCGGCGATATTGCAAACCCGGCGCTAGTCAGTCCGCCTCCGGGCAAAGCCATGATCGTGATCGCCGCCGCGAGCGCCAATGATGATCTTCTTTCCGCGCTAGCTGACGGTACCGGAGGCGTATTCTTCCACAACAGCAACAACCTCGACGATGGTTTTCGCCGCACGGCGCAGGCTCCGGCATACTCATACGTGCTGGCGTTCTCGCCCCAGAACCTGAAACTAGATGGCACCTTCCACACGCTGAAAGTCACCCTGAAGGATCCGCAAAAGTTATCAGTTCAGGCGCGCCGCGGCTATTTTGCGCCCAAGCACGCCGCCGATCCGGACGAGCAGGCGAAGCAGGAAATCGAAGAGGCCATGTACTCGCAGGATGAACTGCACAATCTTCCGGTCAGCCTGCAGACGCAATTTTTCAAGGCCAGCGATGATGCTGCCAAACTGATCGTGCTGGCGCATGTCGATGTCCAGCGCATGCACTATCGCAAAGCCGACGGTCGCAACAATGACGTTCTTACCTGCGTGTCGGCGGTATTTAACCGCAACGGGAACTTCGTGCAGGGTTTGGAAAAGACCGTCACGATGCACTGGAAGGATGAAACATTGGAGCATAGACTCGGCTCCGGCATTACCTTAAAAAGCAGTTTTGATGTGAAGCCTGGCAGCTATTTCGTTCGTCTGGTCGTGCGAGACTCCGAAGGTCAATTAATGTCGGCCGAGAACGGAACGGTTGAGATTCGATGACTCGGGATGGTCGCGATAGACATCGCTAGTCGGTTGTGGAGGTGAGATATGTGTAGGCGTCTTCTGGTTCTTTTCGCCGGGTTGGTCTGCTTTGTGAGTTGCTGGATTTTGCTTAAGCAGGCGACGGACCATGCTGTCGCATACGCGCAAACTTCAACGGACAACCTCACCACGTTCCACGCCGAGTCGCGTTTAGTCTTGGTCGACAGCGTCGTCACCGACAAGAAAGGCGATTACGTCCGCGATCTCGCGCAAAAGGATTTCAAGGTCTGGGAAGACGGCAAGGAACAAACCATTACCAGCTTCTCCTACGAAGAAAATACGGGCAATACTCCCGCTGCGAAGCCGCGGTACATGGTCTTATTTTTCGACGATTCCACCATGGAGTTCGGCGATCAGGCGAAAGCGCGTGACGCTGCCGCCAAGTTTATTGACGCGAACGCCGGTCCCGATCGGCTGATCGCCGTTGCTGAATTCGGCGGCACAGTCACGATTACGCAAAATTTCACTGCCGATGCAAATCGGCTAAAGCAGGTCGTCGCTGGAATTAAAGGCTCGGCCGTTTCCCCGAACCCGGAACCTTCCATGGCGTCGCTCGCGCCTTCGACCATGGCCGCTACAGGGATGCCGGCGCTGACTAACGCTGAAGCCGATTTTGGAGTTCATACGGTGCTGCTCGCATTGCGCGATCTTGCCAAAGGAATGGCTAATGTTCCCGGCCGCAAAACTTTGGTCTTTTTGACGGCTGGTTTTCCGTTGAACTCCGAGTATGAGTCGGAGATCACAGCCACAATCGACACCTGCAATAAATCGAATGTTGCTATTTACCCGATCGATGTTCGCGGACTGGTCGCTCCGGTTCCAACCGGGCCACAAGGCCGCCTGCGAAGCCCATCGATCGTTTCACCACCGGCATCGGTAATTCCGGCGGCATTCCACATCAGAACTGATCAACCGGCCCTTAAGCTCGCCGAATTCGCCGACCCCGGCCAGCATACCGGCGGGGGCGGCGGTGGAAGCGGTGGAAGCGGCGGAGGTGGTGGCCACAGCGGCAGCCCAGGGGGCGGTGGAACAGGCAGCGGCGGCCACACCAGCGGTGGCAGCACCGGCACAGGCAGCACCGGCAGCGGCAGAAGTGGTGGAGGAACACCGATCTCCACTCAATACAACAACGGGATTTACTCTCCCTACAATCAGCCCCGGCAAATCGTACCGCCTTTTCCGCCCAGCGCCAGCCAGAATCAGCAGGTGATGTATCAACTGGCTGACGGCACTGGCGGATTCGTCATTCTCAACACCAACGATCTGCTCGGAGGCCTGCAGCGCATCGCGCGAGACCAGAACCAATACTATCTGCTGGGCTATGTTCCGGCAGTAAACGCAGAAGGCAGTTGCCATAGTCTCAAGGTAAAGGTCGCGCGGGGTGGAACTGAGGTCCGCGCGCGCAGCGGGTATTGCACCACGCGGCCGGTTGATCTTCTTGCCGGCAATCCGATTGAGAAAGATCTCGAATCCCGCGCCAGCGGCGAGATGAAAGGCAACGTGTCGGCCTCCATGGAAGCTCCTTTCTTCTACACTTCACCCAACGCGGCGCAGGTCCATCTTGCGGTCGAGATTCCTTCCGCGGCATTGAAATTTGAAAAGGTGAAAGGCAAAGAGCATGCCGCACTCAACATCCTCGGCATCGCTTACCAACAGAACAACACTATCGCTGCGCGTTTCAGCGACACAGTGAACTTCGATTTCGATGGCAAAAAAGAAGTCGAGCAGTTCCAGAAGCAGCCTTTTCGTTATCAGAATCAGTTCGGGATCGCCTCCGGCCAGTACAACCTGAGAGTTGTTTTCAGCTCCGGCAACGAGAGTTTCGGCAAGCTGGAGACACAGCTCGCGGTCGATCCTTATGGCGACCAGCAATTCAGCATGAGCGGTGTCGCGCTCAGCAATTCGGTCACCCGCGCTGCCGATCTTTCAACCGATCTCGACAGCCTGCTGCTTGAAGATCGCACTCCACTAATCGTTCAAGGACTGCAGATATCACCATCGGCGACGAACCACTTCAAAAAGACCGACATGGCGGCAATCTATGCGGAGATTTACGAGCCACTGCTGAAAAAGCCGAATCCGCCCGAAGTTGCTTATGAGCTAATCATCGTCAACCTCAAAACCAACCAGCAGAGATTCCATATCGGAGATCGCACTCCCAAGGGCACGCCCGGCAGCCCGGTTATCGCTCTTGGCTTGAAACTGCCCGTCGCGCAACTCGATCCCGGCACTTACCGGCTCGATCTGCGAGCGGTCGACACTGCAGGCAATTCGAGTAAGACCCGGTCTACGGATTTTGAAGTGGAATGAGATTGCGCAATCTTCGGCCCGGTGCCGGCCTTCAGCGCGGTGAAGAATGTCGCGCGCACCTAATCGCCTCCGCCATAAATACTGGCCCTGCGGAGCCTTGCCACCGGCGAAAAGAAGCATTTTCGAATCCCGCCCGCTTCAGAGCCAGGCGCATGCCTCTTTCTGTTTGGCATGACTCGCTCTTCCTCGCCAAATTCATGGTTGTACCCGAAACGTGAAAGACGAGCCCGTTTAGCAAGACATACAGGCGGAACAAAGACGCCTTGGGATATGGCAGTGCGTTTTTGAAGAACTCGGAAAGTGTGAATCTTGGCAAATGCAGGCTGCACGATAAGCGCCCATTCGCTCGCAGCACTCGGTGTATCTCACGGAGAGCGCGCGGTATATTCATATAGGGCAAGGCAACCGACGTGATTACCCGATCAAAACAGGCGTCAGGGAACGGGAGACTTTCGCCAGCAGCGCAAAGATAAGATCGCTGAGGAAATTGACAGCGTGCCTCAACGAGGCTTGCCTTATTGATATCTACTCCGACCACGGGGTCGTCTGAGCTTACCTTCCAGCTGCTCAGATCGGCCCCAGCCCCGCAGCCCAGATCAAGAACCTGCATTTCCGTTATTCTTCCGCAATCGTGAGTATGGCAAAAACCTGTGGAAGCACCAAGTAACGCCGAATGCGGGCGGCGTCTCAGTTTGCCAGAAGCGCGATTTCCCTCAAAGCGACCAAACGAGACGCAGCCCGGCCACCGAAGCGTTCATTCGACCGAGGATGGTCGCTTCGCATATGATTCGTCCATGATTCGCGGCCATACGTATTATGCGATTATCGGGCGATTGTACTCTGCACGCTGGATTGTTGGCGCCCCGCACCGTCGAAATTCGATTGCTGCGCATTCGGTGAGGCGGGTTCGATGATCATCACGCGAAGCCCCTTGAGAATCTGTCTCGGCGGCGGCGGCACCGATTTGCCATCTTATTATCGCGAGCACACCGGCTTCGTGATCTCTGCCGCGATCAATCGCTATGTTTACATCACACTCAACCAGGCATTTCACCCGCGGATCTTCGTTAAATATTCCAAGTTTGAGGAAGTGGATCGAGTCGAAGAAATTCAGCACCCGATCATTCGTGAAGTACTGCAGCTTACCGGCGTTACGGGGCCATATCTGGAGATTGTCAGCCTTTCCGATATTCCCGCCGGAACCGGCATGGGATCTTCCGGCAGCTTCACCACCGCGCTTCTATCGGCTCTTCATACTTACAAACATGAATTCATCACGCCCCGTGAACTGGCCGAGCAGGCCTGCCATATCGAACTGGACCGGCTGAAAGAACCAATCGGCAAGCAGGATCAGTACATTGCTGCGCACGGCGGAATTATGTGCTTCAATTTCCTACCGGATGATCGGGTAGAGATCGAGCCTCTGAAGCTTTCCCCTGAAACGCTTGCCAATCTCGAAGACAATCTTCTTTTGTTTTTCACCGGCAGCTCGCGCAATGCATCGGACATCCTCCGCGATCAGGATTCGCGCACGAAAAGCAATGAAGGCTGTATGATCGAAAATCTTCATTTCACGAAGAAGCTGGGCATCGAGAGTGGCAAGGCGCTGCTCGCGGGAGACCTGCATCATTTTGCTGATCTGATGAACATCCATTGGGAGCATAAGAAGAAACGCTCTCCCGGCATGAGCAGCGTTGAGATCGATAAGCTCTATGCCCTTGCCAAAGCCAATGGAGCTCGTGGCGGCAAGCTGATTGGCGCCGGAGGCGGCGGATTTCTCATGTTCTACAGTGAAGAGAAGACTCGGCTGCGTTCCGCCATGCGCAGCGCCGGCTTGCGCGAGGTTCGAATGCAGTTCGATTTTGCCGGAACCACAGTCGTAGCGCATTCCTAGGAGCAAGCATTGCTGACCGTCGCCATTCTTGCCGGAGGCCGCGCTACGCGTCTTGGCCCGTTGACAGAAAACGTGCCCAAATCTCTGCTCGAGATCAATGGCGAGCCGTTTGTAATTCACCAACTCCGGCTGCTCAGGTCAAATGGCATCGAGCGTGTCGTGCTCTGCGTGGGTCATCTCGGCAATCTCATCCAGCGAGCCCTCGGCTATGGATCGAATCCTGACCATTCGAAACTCGGTCTTCAGGTAGACTACTCGTTCGACGGCTCATCTCTGCTGGGTACGGCTGGTGCGATCAGAAATGCGCTTCCTAAGTTGGGAAGTCCCTTTTTCGTGATGTACGGCGACTCTTATTTGCCGTGTGACTACGCCGCCGTGGCGCACAACTTCAGCTCCACCGGTGTGTTGGGAATGATGACGGTCTTCCGCAACGACGGGAAGTGGGATAAGAGCAACGTCGAATTCGAATCCGGAGAAATTCTGGCGTACAGCAAAACTCAGCGCACGCCGCGCATGCATTACATCGATTACGGTCTCGGCGTGTTCCGCGCCGAAGCGTTTGAAAATATGCCCCAGGGAGAGCCTTGCGATCTCAGTGAGGTGTATTCAAATCTCCTCAAAAGAAAACAGCTGGCGGCATTCGAGGCGCACGAACGCTTTTACGAGATCGGTTCGCCCGCCGGCTTGCACGAGACAGCGGAATTTCTTACCCGCACACAACGGGTGACAAGCCATTCATGAACCCAAGGAGCACATTCGCAGAGCAATTCCTCGCGGAAGCCAAAGCCGTCATCGACCGCCTCGATCGTAGCAGCATCGAGGAAGCAGCTTCCCTTCTCGCGCAAACACGCGCTGCGGGTGGACGTTTGTTTATTCTTGGCGTGGGCGGCAGCGCCGCCAACGCTTCGCACGCCGTAAATGATTTCCGCAAGCTCGCCGGCATTGAGGCCTACGCGCCGACCGACAACGTTTCTGAACTCACAGCCCGCACCAACGACGAAGGCTGGCCAACCGTGTTCGAAAGCTGGCTACGCACCAGCCGCCTTCGCTCGAATGACCTTGTAATGGTTTTTTCTGTCGGGGGCGGCCATCTTGAAAAAAATATCAGTCCTAACCTGGTGAGCGCCCTCGAATACGCCGCCACCGTTAATGCGAAGATTCTTGGCGTCGTCGGCCGCGACGGCGGCTACACCGCCGAAGTTGCGGATACCTGCATTCTCATTCCCACGGTCAACGCTGCCCACATCACCCCGCACACAGAGGCTTTTCAATCTGTTGTCTGGCATCTGCTTGTCTCTCATCCGCTGGTGAAACAACAGGCTGCGAAATGGGAGTCCACCGAAGCTGCGCGCGACCGCGCCGCGCGTCCTGCCGTCTTCCTTGATCGCGATGGTGTCCTCAACCGCGCCATGGTGCAAGACGGAAAACCACTTCCTCCTCCCGGCCTGCATGATCTTGAAGTTTTGCCCGATGCTGCGCCGGCATTAGCAGAGCTGAAGTCTCATGGATTCCCCCTCTATGTCATTACCAACCAGCCCGATGTCGCCCGCGGTAGCCTCACCAGTGCCGAATTGGATGCCATGCACCAAAAGTTGGCTTCCCTTTTGCCGGTTGATGACATCTTCGTCTGCTATCATGACGATGCAGATCATTGCGCGTGCCGAAAACCCAAACCCGGCCTGATTTACGAGGCGCAGCGCAAGCACGATATCGATCTTGCTCGCAGTTTCGTTGTGGGGGACCGCTGGCGCGACATTGATGCCGGCCACGCTGCAGGTTGCAAAACAATTTTGATCGACTACGGCTACCGCGAGAGAAAGCCCAGCCAGCCTCCGGAAGCGACAGTGCGATCTTTGCGCGAAGCGGCCCAATGGATCATTCGTTCCAGTTCAAAGGAGCCCAAGAATGAAGTCTGTCTCTGAGTTGAAGGTTCGGGTGTTTGCCGATGGAGCCGACAAGGCTACCATGCTCGCCCTTCATCGCGAGCCTTACATCAAGGGCTTCACCACCAATCCGACTCTGATGCGGAAAGCCGGGGTCACAGATTACGAGCGCTTCGCCCGCGAAATTATCGAGCACATTCCCGACCGGCCCATCTGCCTGGAAGTTCTCGCCGACGATGAAGACGAAATGGAGCGCCAGGCGCACCACATCGCGAGTTGGGGCTCGAACGTTTACGTAAAGATTCCCGTTACCAACACTCGGCGCGAACCCATGTATAAGCTGATACGCCGCCTCAGCGGCCAGGGTATTCGCCTGAATGCTACAGCCGTACTCGCTCTCGATCAGGTGCAGCGCAGCGCACAGGCCTTGAAGGACGGAGCGCCGTCTTATGTTTCTATCTTTGCCGGCCGCGTCGCCGATACCGGACGCGATCCGGTCCCGCTCATGAAATCCGCGCTTGAGCTGATGGAGGGGAATGCAAATTCTCAGTTGGTTTGGGCGAGTCCGCGAGAACTACTCAATATTTTTCAGGCCGACGCCATCGGCTGCCACATCGTCACTGTAACTTCCGACATTCTTAAGAAGATCGCCCTCATTGGCAAGGACCTGCACGAACTTTCACTGGAAACCGTGCAGATGTTCTACGATGACGCGGCCCGCTCGGGCTATAAGTTGGAACTTGCACCGGAGGAGCAGCCAGTTGGGTCGGTTCAGGGCTGAGAAGCCTGGGCTGACATTGCGTTTTCTACTCGGCCAAAACCCATCCGCACCCAGCGGGGCCTGTAAATTGCGCTACAAATATCAAAGGCCGCCCGTAGGCGGCCTCGCTCTTAAAACCTCATATCCGACTTCAGCGTTACGGCATTACTCCTGCCGGAGCCTGCGTCGTTGGTCCCGCCGCAGTAGCCGCTGCTGCTTCATTCAATATCCGGTGATGAATCGTAAACAGAGCCAGTTCCAGACGGTCCGACACGCCAATCTTGTCGTAGACGTTGCGCAGATAATTCTTGATCACCTGTTCGGTTGTGCCGAGCTGTGTGGCGATCTCCTTATTCTTATAGCCCTGCACGATTAGTGCGACGATACGCAGTTCTTTTGCGGTGAGGCGGTCGCGCACGCGCAATCCGACCATATCGTTCTCTGTGAGTTCGCTTGGCACCGCGACATCCTGCACCCAGGTTTCCCCGCGCGCGACTTTGCGCACGCAGTCCACCAGCGCAGCGCTGGTTACATTGCGGTAAACGACGCCATGGGCGCCGTTGCCCATATGCCGCTGCGCGCTCTCACCGGTATCGGCCAAAACGACCACGCGGGTCTTGGCGCGGTTCGCAGCCTGCGCGATGGCCGCAAAGTCATTGTGAAAACCCGCCGCGACCACCAGAACGGCAGCGCGAAATTTATCCAGAGCCATGAACATCTGCTCAGGAGTCTGAGCCTGCGCCACAATGCGCATCTCGTCTTCCACCGCCAGAACCTTGGCGATGCCCGCCCGGAAGATTGCCTGATTATCGGCCAGAATCAGTTTGAGCATGTTGTCCGCTCTCCAAGAATCGTCTCCGCTTCCGCTCTGCGGGCGGATATTCTCATTGTTGATTGTTGATTTGTGATTGACCATTAAAGGGTCTGCGTTTGCGCGCTCAATCGACAAATCTCAAGCAACAACCATCAACCTCACTCCGTGTTTCTGACAAATTCGTACGAATCGATCACGCAAGCCACTCCCTTACCATCCTGCGTGGTGCCGCTCGGATCGGTGCGCACCACCCGTCCCTTGCACTGGATGACAACATTCTCCGGTCCACCGGTAACGTCGGGTGGAAGCGTGATTTCAAACTCTACGGGGGACCCGATCTCCAGCGACGAGTCGGCACGAATGTAAACTCCCGCCGCGCTCAAATTTCCTGTGGTCCCTTTGGCGTCAGCGCTTTCGTTATGAATCTTGATCGGCAGATGAAGGGGAAATCTTTTTCCGGTCCGTGCTTCGGACACAGTGCCTCCTCTTTCGTGGTCCGACCGTTCGCTCTGGGCAAACGAGGTAGGTGTCATCGAAATGCGCTCCTGACGTGCGGGTCGACCACAATTGATGCTCAGGGCAGGTTATATCACGGAATACACTTCGATAAAAGCCTGATAACGACTTAGTTAATAGAAACGAGACTGCCCCGGGATGCGCCGTCACTTTCCCCCTCGCTGCCCGGTGCATGCTATTTTCTGATATGGGACCGTCATCCCCCAGGAGATTCACGCCGATGTTCTCCCTCCTTCGTTCCCGCCCACAACTGACTCGATCAGGAGTGCGGTCCGTCCTTGCACTTTTTTTACTCTTGTTCTCAAACATTTCGCTCGGATCGCAAGAATCTCCAACCCAGAAGCAGGAGAAACCGGTTCCGACCCCGCAGTCGCGCCAGCAAGATCTGGCCGCGACCGCTTCAAAGCAGACTCTGACGCAGTTCAACGATGCCCTTGAATCTCTTGCCGCGAAAGTGTCTCCCGCGGTCGTGCAAATCGTCGTAACCGGCTACGCACCGGTGCGTGACGCAGAAAGGTCAGAGACCGCTCTCATCGTGCGCCAGCACGCAGTCGGCTCGGGCGTACTCATTGACCCCGACGGATACATCATGACAAATGCGCATGTGGTTGAAGGAGCTCAGAAAATCCGCGTGGCCCTGCCGATTCCCGGCGATACCGGGCGCGATGTACCCGTGGGCAAGCGACATATTCTCGAAGCGCGCCTGATTGGAGTTCACAAAGAGACCGACCTTGCCTTGCTCAAGATTGATGCAACGGATCTCCCCACGCTCCCTTTGCTGACCCGGCAAAGGCCTCGCGTCGGACAACTGGTGTTCGCCATCGGCAGTCCAGAGGGCCTCGAAAACTCAGTAACTATGGGCGTGGTAAGCGCGGTCTCACGCCAGCCCGATTCAACCAAAGCTATGACTTACATTCAGACCGACGCACCGATCAACCCCGGCAACAGCGGAGGACCGCTGGTCGATATGGACGGTTCGGTCGTGGGAATCAACACCTTTATTCTTTCCGAAGGAGGCGGCAGCGAAGGCTTGGGGTTTGCCATCCCTGCGCGAATCGTCGATTTTGTCTATCGCAGCCTCCGCAAGTACGGCCACGTGCACCACGTCGTAATCGGAGCCGACGCGCAGGAGATTACTCCCGACATGGCGGATGCCCTGCATCTCAGCCAGCGCTGGGGCGTGATTATCGCCGATGTGAAGCCCGATGGCCCCGCAGCGGCGGCTGGCCTGCGCATTCAGGATATCGTTCTCCACGCAGACGATCGCCGCATTGAAACCCTGCCGGGACTTTCCGCCGCTCTCTACCTGCATCGAATCGACGAATTATTGAAGCTCGATATTCTTCGCGGCAATGAGCGGAAGACGATTTATATCCCCGCGATCGAGGAGCACGATCCCATGGATCAACTGCTCGATGCCGCCGATCCAGAAAAAAGCCTGCTCCCCAGGCTGGGGATTCTCGGCATCGACTTCGACAGCACCTTACGGAACCAAATCTCGTTGCGTATTCCATCGGGAGTTGTGGTGATCGGCCGCGCCGCCGACCTGATCACTCCCGAGACGGGCCTTCAAACTGGCGACGTAATTCATTCGCTCAACACCACGCCTATCACATCGATGGAAGATCTGCGCACCGCCGTCGACGAACTGAAAAGCGGCGCGCCAGTCGTGTTACAAGTCGAACGCTCTGACGGCTTCACCTATTTGACTTTTGAAATGGAGTAGCGGTCAGCGTCAGGTAGCGACTTAACGATGTCCGGCTCTTGCAGCCGCTGCAGCCGCGGGAACGTTCTGAGTGGCATAGCTATCGTTGCGCAGAGCACTTTCCGCCGCCGATCCTAGCCCGGAACACATGACTTGCAGCAAACTCAAATCGTCGCTCGCAAATGCATCCTGATCGGCGCGATAAAGTGCCAGAACGGCAATCACGCCCGATTTTCCCTGTAGCGGCACTGCAAGGGATGAGCGCAGCGTGCTGTATTTGGTGGTGTCGTTGAGATATCCTGGCTCGACCGACGGATTGCCGTTCAAGATCGCCTTGCAATTCTCTGCCACCCACCCGGATAGACCCTCCCCTATCGGAATCTTCAAGGATGAAAACAAGCGGAAGTTATCGCCGCTTACGAACACAGGAATCAGAACCTTTTCCTTGATCACATAGACGGCCATCGAATCATGCGGGATGAAACGCTTCATGCGAGTTCCAAGCAAAGCAATTAGGTCTTCGAAGCTCAGCGAACCACCGAGTTTCTCAGCGAATTGCGAGAGCGCCTCGACTTGTTTCTGTGCGGCCGCAATCAATGTGCGGCTATCCCGTTTCAGCTCCAGGGAATGAGCAGGTGGCGTCTCGGTTTCGGCGAAGCCAGCATCTGGAGCCAATCCACGTTCAACCTTAATATCTGTCGACAACTTCGGCGGCGTTTGCAAGGGCTGTTCGTGCGCGAGTTTCTCTAGCTCTACATAGCGCAATTTGAGAATCTCGACCACTCTCGGATCGAAGCTCACTCCCGATTCTGAGACTACTTTCGCCATCGCTTCATCCAAAGGCAGCGCCTTTCGGTATTGCCGATCAGAGGCCAGCGCATCAAGGCAATCAACGGCCGAAAGAATACGAGCCCCAATCGGAATGGCTTCCCCTTTCAGGCCGTATGGGTAGCCGCTGCCATCCCATTTTTCATGATGCGCCCGCACGATCGGAACTACGGGATAAGGAAAATCGACCTGCTCGAGAATTTCCGCGCCCACAATGGGATGAATTTTCATCTTCTCGAACTCTTCCGGTGTCAGCTTTCCGGGCTTCGCAATGATGTGCTCCGGCACGGCCAGCTTGCCGATGTCATGCAGCACCGACGCGGCTTGTAGCGCTTCGCTTTCGTCTTCGGTCAAGCCTAGTTCGCGCGCCAGCTCGATCGCATAAACCCGCACCCGCTGCAGATGCTCGCCGGTCGTCTGATCTTTCGCTTCGATCGCCAGCGCCAGCGCTTCGATGGTTCGCAAGTGAAGATGAGAAACTTTCTCCGCGTGCAGCTTCTCGGCTTCCAGTTTGCCCAGGTAAAGCCGAGATGAGCGATACGTCAGGTAGATCGGCGCCAGAACCAGCAGCGCAGCCTGCCATCCGATCCGTCCGCCAATGAAGCTAACGAATCCGGCGATCGCCGCCCCAACCATGTAATAGGGAAATGTCCAGAGGTAAATTTCGGTCCACACCTTGCGGATGAGCTTTTCTTCCGTCAGGCCGATGATGATCGACATCGCGGCGGTATTGAAGACGAAATGGGTAATTGCCGCCGCCAAAAGCGCCAGGGGCAACGAACCATGAAATACGTGATTCAGAACAAGCTTGTAAGCGCCGTAAGCCGCAGCACAGCACACGGTTACTTGCGACAGATTGAAAATGAGCTGAATATGTTTCAACCGCCGTGTCGGCTTCCAATAAAACTGCGCCAGCGTTTTCAAAACGCCGATCATCAGAGTTTGCGCCAGCCCCAGATCCAGAATGCACAGGATGGTTAACAAGAAATTCATCGACATCGTGCCTTCGATGTCGGGCAAGCTTACCTTCAACACCGAAGCCAGCAGCGCCGCGATCAGGTAGCACGCAAACTTGGCAAGATTGGTCGGTTCCCAGAGAACCATCGCCGGGATGAAGCAGGCGAGGGCCGCGATCACCATGACGGCGATATAGACACGAGCACCCAATTGTCGCGCGGCTGACATGAGAGATTCTTAAGATTCTTGCCCAGGCAGAACTCAAAGTCCGCGTAAAAGAGCGGCAGCCTGTTACCATCGTTTCTTCTCGTGAAATCAGTGAGATACAGCCCAATCTTGCCCGGGTTATTCCGATTTCTCCGGCCAAAAATCAGATCGTTGTCAGAGTTTCGACGAGCCAAATTGTCCCTCGCCCCATGGATTGCGACAAAATGTCCCTCCTGATCCCCGGCTGCCCTTGGCCAACTGCTTAATTTCTCAACACTTATATTTCCCGCTTTGGAACTCGATCTGCACTTTTAGCGACCAGACATGAATCCGCAGGCCTGCGGATCGCTTTCCTTTTGCGGGGATATGGGATGTGGGGGATATGAAAAGACTTTTCGCGCTCTTGTTGATTGTTAGCGCCACTCTGGCTTATGCGAACGACGCGAAGTTATCGCCAGAGCTGCAGGGGTATCAATCGAACCAGCAGGTACAAGTAATCGTGCAATATGCGCCCGGAACCCAAGTCAGTTGCACCGGGCTGCTCGGTCTGGTCGATTGCCTGCTGAATGACATTGTGAATCTGGGTGGCACGATCATCGGGCAATTGCCCATCGTCAATGGGGTCGTCGCAGTGCTGGATGGCAATGGCATCCAGAGCCTGTCGAATCAATCGAACGTGGTCTACATCAGCACGGACCGGCCGCTGAATTCATCGGGATTCAGCGATCAGGCGGTTGCGGTGAATGCTCCTTTTGCGTGGCAGTCGGGCTACACCGGCGCTGGTATCGGCGTCGCACTGATCGACAGCGGCGTGAGCAACCACCCAGATCTTGACATGGGTATTTTGCCGCTCTCGCGCGTCGTGTACTCCCAGTCGTTCGTTGTTGGAAACACGAGCACCACGGATCAATTCGGGCACGGCACGCACGTCGCCGGACTCATCGCCGGAGACGGCCTCAGTTCGACCGGGCCGCTCTTTACTCAAACGTTTACAGGAATGGCGCCCAGCGCGAGCATCGTCAACCTGCGCGTCCTCGATCAGAATGGCGAAGGTACTGACAGCCTCGTAATCGCCGCCATCAGCCAGGCAATCTCCCTGAAATCGCGCTACAACATTCGCGTGATCAATCTTTCTCTTGGCCGCGCGATTTACGAGAGCTACAAACTCGATCCTCTCTGCCAGGCGGCAGAGCAGGCGTGGAAGAATGGAATCGTGGTGGTTGTAGCTGCGGGCAATAACGGGCGCTATCTGCCAACCGACGGTTACGCCACAGTCACCTCGCCGGGCAACGATCCTTACGTGATTACCGTTGGCGCGATGAAGCCCATGGGCACCCCCACGCGCACCGATGACCTCATCGCGAGCTATAGCTCAAAAGGTCCGACAGATGTGGATGCGGTAGTGAAACCCGACATCGTCGCTCCCGGCAACTTGCTGATCTCACTCGAAGCGCCGAACTCGACTTTGTTTTCCGAGTTCCCCGCTAATCAGGTGCCGTACAGCGAATACGTTGCGGGAGGGAGCAGCGCCATCTCTCCCACTTACTTCACGCTGAGCGGAACCAGCATGGCAACAGGTGTCGTCAGCGGACTTGTGGCGGATCTTTTGCAGAAAAGCCCGAGTCTCACGCCGGATCAAGTCAAGGCGCGGTTGATGCTGACCGCGTACAAGACTTTTCCGCAAAGCAGCAGCACGACCGATCCAACTACCGGCATCACTTACACCGATCAGTATGACGTGTTCACGATCGGCGCCGGCTACGTCGACATTCAAGCTGCTTTGGGAAGTACCGCAGTCGCGAAGGGCACGGCGATGTCTCCAATCGCGACCTTCAACTCATCGACCGATCAGGTTTATATGACCGACGATCCTTCGGCGGTGTGGAACACTTCAACCACATGGTCGAACACAGCCGTGTGGGGCGCGTCGCAGTTTGTGACAGGCACCACTGGCGCCGTTTCTAACGGAGCAAACGCCGCCAGCAGCAGCCAGTTGGCGGGCAACGAAGCCCTGTGGGGATCGGAAGCGCTCTGGGGTTCGGAAGCCTTATGGGGCAGCGAAGCTCTATGGGGGAGTGAGGCACTTTGGGGCAGCGAAGCGCTGTGGGGCAGTGAAGCGCTCTGGGGCAGCGACTTCTCAGGCGGTGAAAACTAGAAAGGTCAGCTTTAAGGTTCTAATTTAAAAAGAGAGGGGCCCAGACTCTTCAGGGAGCGGGCCCTTTTGCTTTTTCCGATTCCTCTGTCATTCCGATCCGGACGCAAGTCCGGAGAGGAACCTGCTTTTGCCCCCTCCAGAACATGCCGGTCGAGCACCCCATTTTGCCGTAAAATGTTTCCAGCGCGCCCGTAGCTCAACTGGATAGAGCATCTGCCTTCGGAGCAGAGGGTTGGGAGTTCGAGTCTCTCCGGGCGCACCACTCGGCCAGCGATCCTTCGCCGAAAGAAGGCTCAGGATTTCGTCTGCGGGCTCACGCCCGCAAGTCGCCTCAAGTTCCGACTTGAAAGATTTCGGTTTGCGGATGCGTCAGGGTGATAGCCGGAAGGCGTTTAATTTTCAGGCGGGGCGTCCTGACGAGCGAGTCTGTTACACTGAAAAACCTAAATCCCCTAAAACCAAGGAGACTGTCAGAGTATGTCGAAAAAACTCATGAACGCGGTGTTCTGCCTGATGTTGTTGTGCACTGGCCTGACGCTGGCTCAAGAGCCGGTGCAGAACGTTGACCCCCAGAGGCATCCCAATTTGGCGGAAGCGCAGCACCTCATTGCGAAGGCTAACGATGCCATCAGAGCCGCTCAGAAAGACAACAGGTACGATATGCACCACCATGCGCAGAATGCACGGGACCTTTTGGCCCAGGCAGCGAACGAACTGAAGAGTGCAGCCTTGGACGCCAATCGCTAATAAAAGATCATCCGGTCAGTACATCTTCCAATGTCCTGCCGTCTTTGGGCGGGGGTGCGCGGGCGTGGCGCGTGTGCCAGCTTGCACGAGGACGTTGGCATAATCGCGCCGGAGCGCGTCCGCGCGATTTGATGCGGGATGCTGATAACGCACGCAGGGTTTCCTGCTCTCCAAAAACTCACCCTCATCTCTGACCGCTTCGCGGCGAGCGACTGGAGAATTATGACTTCGCTGGA
This sequence comes from Candidatus Sulfotelmatobacter sp., assembly GCA_030041415.1. Lineage (GTDB taxonomy): Bacteria > Acidobacteriota > Terriglobia > Terriglobales > Acidobacteriaceae > Sulfotelmatobacter. The sequence goes on along the minus strand of JASHNX010000162.1, from coordinate 2,709 downwards.
AATGTGATTGGATCAGACAAAACAACTCAGTGCGCGCGGAAAAAGACACCGCATCGTCGAGTTCGCGCGGGGGACGAGCATTCCGTGCAATCGCTCTGCAGGCGATCCTATTACACCGCTGTTTGCCCTTCGTGAAAATACGTCTCGCCGCGCAGAACAGCTTCCACTGCTTTCACCAGCGATGTCGTATCCGCCTTCTGCACCAGTCCGCGGATTCCCGCCTTTTTGGCTTCCTCTTCCAACTGCGGCGAAGGATAGATGGTGACCATCAGCACCGGCGACTCCGGATGCTGTCTGGAGAGATTCCGTCCTGCTTCCAGTCCACTCATCACCGGCATTACAAAATCCAGCACCGTGATGCTGGGAGCATGTTCCTCCCACCTTTGGATCGCACGCAGCCCGTCTTCGGCTTCACCCACGACTTTCCACTCGTTCCGGTTCTCCAGCACAGCACGAAGGTGAGCTCTCACCACCGCATTGTCTTCCACTAGGAAAATACGTACCACGCCCGGTTCATTCTCCTCAAATAGTTTGACGATAGCGGCCGTCGCCTGAGGTTGGCGCCCACCTCCGGTAAAAACTAACCTATTCGCTTGGCGGCCGACTGGCCATACTGCTGGCACCCGATTGCCCGTCAAAGATTCAAGAGCACACACTCACTTGGCCTAGGCGATATACCCGAGTTGCCGCGCGTCACACCGGAGATTTCAAGAAGATAATGCGAATCTTCCAACGGAAATACTGCGGACACCGGAGAAAAGTCGACCGCGATAAAGAGAAGGAACCGAACTCCTCTGGGAAACATGAACTGCAGGAAGCTGTGAACTGAAGAAAGATGTACACAGGAGGAAAATTTGAAGTGAAGAAGGAGGGCCGTTTACCCGCTCTGTAAATGCGAGCAGTTGCCAATCCCTACCCGCGTACGCTGATCTTTGAAAACGACAGCACTGCGCGCGACGAAATCGGATGCCCCATCGACATTGCTGGACGGAACGTTGTGAAGATCAGCATCCGTTTTACTTCGGGAAGAAGCTGCTGCGACACGCCTGGATCCGAAAGAATTCTGTAATCGTCCACTCGTCCACGCTGATCCACATATGCCTCGATCACCAGCGAATCCGCATTGATGGAACTCAGATTCGTGCCAAACGCACTCTGCTCGAGCTCCGGCCCGGTATTTAGCACCAACGGCACATCCTGAGTATTGGCCTGCAACTGTCCTGGCATCGCCAGAATCGCCGTGACAATCCCAAAAATCAGCAGCGCACAAACCAGCCCGGCCGTCGCCGGGACCATAAACGCGCTCAGGGTGTCTTCCAGGCGGAGCCGCAATCCCTCATACCGGCCGCGTCGCGAGATTGCTGCCTCGCGCGAAATCGCCAAACGCAGCTTCAATCCCAGATCGGCCGGCTCCATCACCCGGCCCAGATTCGTCAGCATCTGTTGCGCCTGCTGCAACCCGCGATACTCGCCCATGCACGGCGCGCAAACATCGAGATGTTCCCGCAGCGCGCGCATCTCCGTTCCTGTGACCATCCCATCCAGGTAAGGAGACAGCAACGCCTTCGCTTTCTCGCACTGCATCGTCTCTTTTTCCGCCGCATACTTCATGGCGTCACCTCGACCCTTCTACCCCCGCCGTTGATACGCGAACCCAGGCTCTCTTTCTCGGCTGAATCGTTCAACCCCAACTCCCCGCCAAAGTCTCGCGCATACGGCGCCAGCCGTTCCTTCAAGGCTTGCCGCCCGCGCGTCAATCTCGATTTCACTGTGCCCAGCGAGACCTGCAGCACCTCGGCAATCTCTTCGTACGACATATCTTCCAGGTCGCGCAAAATCAGCGTCGTACGGTAGGGCTCGGCCACGCGCCGCAACTCGCGATCCACTCGCTGACTCACTTCCCGTTGCGCTACGTTGTCAAACGGAGAATGATGGCGATCGGTAAGCGCGCTTCGCATCGCGTCCTTCCCGTTCACCGCATCTTCCGATTCCGCTGGCTCGATCGGAGTTTCCTGCGCTTTATGCCGGAACCACCACCGTCTCCGGTTCGCCGCTTCATGCAGCGCAATGCGGTAGATCCACGTCTTCAAGCTCGATTCGCCGTTGAAGTGTTTCATCCCGCGGAATACTTTCAGGAACACTTCCTGGGTCGTGTCGGCCGCGTCAGCCGGATCGCTCACTACGCGATAAACCAGACCATACACGGGACGCTGGAACTCTCCGATCAGCCAGGCATATGCCTCTTCCGATCCTGCCTTGAGCGCGGCAACAATGGCCGACTCTTCCGATCGGACTCCGATTGCACTCGCCAGTTCTCCCAGTGTCCCCGCTCCAGCCATTCCGCACATCCCCTGTACTGACCCAATTATAGGTTTTCCACCTCAGCGGCAGGTAAAAATATTCCTCGAATCATGGCGGCGTCTACCTGACATAGACCCCGGACCAGTCTCCGAAGTTCCCGCTCTAAGTCGTTTATTTGCTTTCGGTAACTCCCCACGGTAACCCCGCCTCAGCCGCTGCCCGGCGTGCCAAAAACGAATGGATAGTCTCCCACGCTTCGCCGACTCCAGTTGCGGGAATGGAAACGAATGGTCGCCGCCCCGAATCACGCGTCTACACTTTCGGTCGCGGGGGATGAAGCGCTGCACAGGCTAGAATGGCGGCGACCGTGTGTCGGGACCCTACACCGTTTCCGCCGACGGTAAGAGA
>JASHNX010000161.1 GCA_030041415.1 Candidatus Sulfotelmatobacter sp. | reverse complement strand
TGGTCGCCGATCACTCGCGTTTTCCCCTTCGGCTGGATGGTTGAAATGTGGATCGGCGCCATCCTCGCGTCCATGGTCGCGGGCTTTCTCTACAAGGACTTGTCAGCGGCGCACTAGAATCCACGCGGCGACCGGCGTCTCTGCAAGGCAGACACGCCCTTCGAGTGGATAATCAGGATTCGATAGCAGGGATATCTATTTGATTGGTTCGACAAACACGGCTGTGCCATAAGCGAGCACTTCTGTCACGCCCTGCATGACCTCGGTCGCGTCATAGCGCGCGGCAACCACGGCATTGCCGCCCAGCTCCGCAGCATGAATGAGCATCAGGTCGAAGGCTTCCCCGCGAGTCTTTTCGCAGAGATTTGTCAGCAGAGTAATATTTCCGCCCACCAGCGTCTGTAGGCCCGCGCCAATGGTCCCGAAAATCGAGCGCGATCGAACAACGATGCCTCGCACCACGCCTAGGGTGCGAACCACTCGAAAACCGTCGAGCTCAAACTGCGTTGTGACCATGTTGTGCGCGACCATCCGTCCGCTTCCCGTGTAGCTGGTTGCCATAGGTTGTTTTTTCCTCTCACCGCGAGTGACTGACGTTTGGAGCACATACTATAGCGCGAACCGGTCGGGATGCGAATGTTGGGAAGAATTTTTGTGGTGCCCTATCTTTTGAGACGCTGCCGGAAATTCTCAGCTTTCACTCGAGCACGGCCGTGACAAAGTACTCGTCGGCCGAGACATCATACTCGATGCACAACAGATTCGGTTTGCAACAGACCTGGCAATCTTCAACATAAGTCTGCGTCCGGCCCGCCGATTCATCCACGGTGGTTAAATTCCATTCGCCACAGCCTGCACATTGAAAACCCGCTTCCATGATTTAAGTCTCGAACAGCTTACCCCTATAATGATCGATTCGCACTCTCGATCCGGAGGATTCATGATTTCACGGCGGCACTTTCTTGAGGCGGGCAGCATAGCGGCGGGAGTTGCCACCGTGGCGCGTGCATCGCGAGCGTTCGCTTCCGGCGATGACCAGCAACGTGGTAATTCTTTGCCGCCCTCGATCGCCAAACTGCAATCGCGCAAGCCTGAAGCTACGCCAATCACGCGTGAGGAACGCATCGCACGCCAGCAGCACGCGCGCGAACTGATGAGCGAGAACGGTCTCGATGGCATCGTCCTGATGGAAGGCACTTCGCTGGAGTATTTCACCGGAGTGCGCTGGTGGGGTGGCGAGCGGCTGTTTGCCCTGGTGTTGCCAGCTAAGGCAGAAGCGTTCTACGTATGCCCGGCATTTGAAGAAGGTCGCGCTCGCGAACAAGTAGCGAACGCTTCCGAAGGAGGACGCCTTGATGTGCGAACCTGGCAGGAGGACGAAAGCCCTTACGCCCGCGTGGCCCAAGGCTTGAAAGACCGCGGCATCTCAACCGGCAAACTCGGAATGGAGGAGACCATTCGCTTTGTATTTTCGGATGGCATTGCGAGAGCCGCGCCCCAAGTCACTTTCGTGAGCGCGACCCCAGTAACCTCCGGCTGCCGCATGATCAAAAGCTCCCATGAGCTCGCACTGATGAGGCTTGCCTGCCAGGTCACTTTAGCCGCCTATCAAGCCGTTTACCACGCACTCCAGGCAGGGATGACGCAGCACCGAGTAGCTGATTTGATATCGGCTGCTTACAATCAGCTGGGGTTTCCAGGCGAAGCTAGCGTACAGGCGGGGGAGTATACGGCTCTGCCGCACGGCTCAGCCACGCCGCAAATCATTCGCAAAGGGTCGATTGTGATGATCGACGACGGCTGCACCGTTGAGGGATATCAATCCGATATCACGCGGACTTTCGTGCTGGGCAAAGCCTCTGACAAGATGAAACAGGTTTTCGACATCGTTCATCGCGCACAAGCGACGGCAGTGGCCACGGCGCGTCCAGGATTAGAGTGTGGCTCGATCGACGCGGCTGCGCGCAAGGTGATCACTGACGCCGGGTACGGTCCCGACTATAAATACTTCACCCACCGCCTGGGTCACGGCATGGGCATGGATGGTCACGAGTGGCCTTATCTTGTGCGAGGCAACACCGTGAAGCTGGCGCCGAATATGACGTTCAGCGACGAGCCGGGAATTTATATTCGTGGAGAATTTGGCATTCGTCTTGAGGACGACATGCACATCACGGAAAATGGGGCAGAGCTGCTGACTCCACAAAGCCCGTCCCTGGAAGATCCGTTCGGCGCCTGAATCCGGTAGATGGAGCGAATGAAAAATTTGCCGGCGCAGTGAGCGTTGGGGAGGGCTTATTCCTGCCCACTGCGCCAGGTCGGCTTAACTTTACGCAGAAACGCTAATGCCCGATCCGGTTGTCGACGCACCGGATGTGCCGGTCGTGGAAGAAACACCTAACAAGTTCAGGACAATTTCTTCGCCCGTGTTGGAACCCAGGTTGAAGGTAACTTGCTGCGGGTTGGACCCCTGGTTGCCCACGCTTAGGGAGACCTGTTCTCCTCCTCCGTTGGCCGTGTTGCTGACGTTGATGGTGATTTGCTCCGGGGTAGCGCCATTTCCAGCGCCGCTGAGATTAAGCACGATCTCTGGCCCAACACTGGAATTGCTGCCGGCACCCGACGCTGATTGAGATGCTTGCTGGCTGAAGGTGCTTTGCAGTTGTTGGAAAGCCTGTTCAGCACCCTGCAGATTTCCGCTTTGCAAAGCCTGCCCGATGGCGGTGAAATCCTGCTCACGCTGCTGGTTCACAAACGGTTCTCCCTGGGGAAATGGCCCATTCTGCCCCAGCGAAACAATGCTGTTGAATGAGGTTTGAGCAGCGTCTAAGTTGCCCGAGCTTAGAGCCTGGCCGAGTTGATTCAGATCAGATTGACGGGTCTGAAAGTACTCATGCAGCTGCTGGTTGAGCGAACTAGTGGAAACGACAGATGTCGACATTGGTGTCTCCTCAGAATTCTGTGAAATGACAAGGAACGACCATCCGCTCTTGCCATTCAAGGGCCACATCGGACTTAAGAAAAACAAACTTTAGCGGAAACGGAAGATTCGACGGTCGTGAGTCTGTTTAAGTGCGCGAATATTCGCTCGGGGAGCCCCTGTTGCCCTTGGTGGCATTCCGGACACGTTTAGCAGTTAACGGGTCTTATTCTCTTTCCCAGATTAATCCGAATTAATTTCGAACTGCACCGGCGGAAGCGCAGGCACGTTGGGATGGTCTGAATCTTTCCAGAAAATCTTGAAGCACTCGCCGTCGCGCTGTGGGCGCCATGTGCTGCCATCCTGGTATTTCACCAGGCTGGGAAAGAACACCCAACCCAGAACGCCTTGCGCGGTGCTCGCCGGCGCACCGGCTTTTCTCAAAATCTGCTCCTGGCCGGGCATCAGGAGGCTGGACGATGACCATTGCGCTCCGAACGGCCGCCGCAAATCCTGAGGAGCCATAAACATCTCTGACGTGATATCGAAATGACTGATCGGCTTGCCGCTCGAATTTCTTACCGTCAGTGTGAACTGTTCCGGATGACTCCAGAATTGCGTCGCGGCAAATTCTACCGAGCATTTTTGTGTCTGGGTCTTGTAGATCGTGTACACGGCCATCATGCCCGCTTCCATGTGATCTTCCACATGACAATGGAACATCCACGAGCCAGGATTGTCGGCAGTCATGTCCACGGTTTGCATGCTTCCGGGAAGCAGTTCAACTACATCCGCGTGCCTCCCTTCATAAGTTACGGTCTCACCGTGCCAATGCGGAGTGTGCAGGTCAATCTCGTTACCCATCGCGAGCAGATGCCATCGCACTTTTTCGCCTTGCTTCATGTACAGGCCGGGAAGATTGCCGAAGATATACCCGTTAATCGCATAGAAGAGGCCCGGGGGCTTACCCGCCATTTGGTCGAAAATTTGAAAGTCGGCCACGAATTCACGATCCACGTCTTTTGGCGAACCATCGGGCCGGGCTTTGCCTTTTGCGGTAACGATGATCGGCCCAAGCAATCCGGCATTGACTTCGATTGCCGAATCAATGTGCGAGTGATACCACCACACAATCGAGCTTGGCTGCGCCGGCCCCGGACCGCTCTGCGACGTGGCGAACCAGTGATAGGTATATCTTCTTCCGGGTGCGATTCGGTCGCCTTTACCGAATGGAAGGTAGACCGAGCCTTCATTATCCTTGTCGTAGCGCAAACCGTGCGGATGCATGCTATGCGGAAAGCGCCCCCGATTCAGAAATTCGACGACAATCTCGTCACCCACTTCTGCGCGAATCACTGGTCCCAGAATGCCCAACCAGTCAGGTTGCGGCTTTTTGCTCGTAAAAGTGTCATCGGTGTATTCGATGAAGCGAGTTTTCGGCCATTGCAACGTAACCCATGGCTGCCGAATTGGCACGGCATTCAGCAAATTCATGCCGCTGGGCGCGTAGTTCCAGGTCACGTCTTCAGCCGCGATGTAGTAGTGGCGCGTTGCAGCCAGACAAGCAGGAACCTGGAATAATGACGACAAGAAAAGAGAAAATCCGAGGAGGCACAGAATTCTCACAGGTTCATTATCCCATCGGTGAGAAGATTCCTACCGTGAGATCCGGTCTTGGAACGGCAGTTCCAAGACTGGTGATAAAAGGGGGATTCGGATCGAAGCTCGGTGCGGCGTTCGCAACTCTTATTGGAGCTCACGGAGTAGGCGCTGCCGTCGAGCACGTGCCACCGGTATTCTGCGCCGGTGGCGTCGGCGGAGTTATCCACGGCGGGTTCGCGAAATCGAAGAACTCATCCATAGTCGCCAGTGGAGTAGTCGTGCTCCAGTAGGCATCGCGGGCGGTAAGTGCAGGGACGTTAAACCGTTCTTCCACGAAGTTGAGCCACGCTGTAGTGTCTCGCACCGTGTGGGAGACGTAGTTTTGCTTCGCGAACGGCGAAATCACGATCAGCGGAATGCGATAGCCAGTCATACCGAAGCTGCAGACTCCCGTCGTCTGATCGGCACCCAGGCAGGCATCGCCAGTGACCAGGTCGGTTGGATACGCGTAGGTATCTGGCACCGGAACGACCTGCGGCTGCACATGATCGTAGAACCCTCCCGGTTCGTCATAGGTAAAGATCATCGCGGAATCCTTCCAAACGGCGCTGCTCATCAACGAATTAATAATGCCTGCCGCGTATTGCGCGCCCGCCTGAATGTTTTCGGGATATTCGTCAGAGTCCGATGGATGCTCGTCTAGACCGGCGCCCGAGGCAGGTTCGATTAAAACTACCTGCGGAAAGGTCTGATCGTTTTGCATATCGCTTGCGAGCTGGGATGTCGGTCTGATGTTCTGTAGCAAGTCAGGGTTTTGCCCGGCACTGGCCAAAATCGTGCCCTCGTATGTGAATTGGTTCAGATATGAGTAGCCTTCCAGCAGGCACTCGCCAAGCGAGTCGCCAGTTTCGCCACCGCACGTTGTGCCCGTTGTATCGACGTAGATCGCCCAGGAGACTCCCTCCTTCTGTAAAGCTTCAACAAACGGCACAGCTGTAAGCGGATTAGGCGCGGGCGAAGTTGAACTGAGCGGGTATACGTGCCCCTGCGACGTGGCCGCGTAGATGTATGCACGATTCAGCTGGGTGCGGGTCATCATCGGAGCAAACCAACGATCCGAAGTCGCAAACTTTGTTGCCATGAAGTAGTAGTAATTCAGATCGACGTCGGTGAAGTACCCCATGGTGCGATAACCCATCACATCGTTCACAGGGTTGCCACCGTTCGAACCCAATGGATACTGGCGCGCGTCGTTGGCCCCAGCCTGTACGAAACCATTGTCGAGCCAGTTGACTGTATTGGGAAACGAAAAATCGTTATTCCAATCGACGTGAGCTTCATCCCAGAACGGGCTCAACTCTTCGGTACATACGGATTGCATGTGAAACGAGGGCACGGGTGTCCCGTTGCTGTCCGCAACACACGAATCCGGCGGAGGATCGTTCGGGTCGCAACCTGGATTCGTCGGAGCCGGGCCCGGCGGAGGGCTGATGCCGTCGTTTGGATTGAATTGCGCTAAGCCGTCGAACGATTGATCCGGAATGCCATTGTTGGCCCAGTATTGGCGCATATATCCGAAATAGTGATCGAATGAACGATTCTCCTGCGCAAAGAAAATAATGTGATTCAGGCTTTGCAGAGTACCGGGCAACCCGAACGTAGCAGTGACTGACGTCGTTGCGGCGCTCAGCGTGACGCCGCAAGAGCCGGTGCCCGTGCATGCGCCAGTCCATCCGGAAAACATGTCGTTCGTATTCGGAGATTCAGAAAGGGTAACCCCGGTACCAGGGGGGAAATTCGCCGAGCAACCTACGGTTGAACCGGTCGTGCAACTGATCCCCGCAGGAGTGCTCGTGACTGTGCCGGCGCCGGTTCCCGAGGTCGTAACGGTTAACGCATCCGGGCCAGAGAATGTTGCGGTAACGTTTTCCGCCGTGGTGACGGTCAGGCTGCACGCCGCCGTGCCTGAACAGGCTCCGCTCCAGCCGCTGAAGTACGAGTTCGCTCCCGCAGTTTCACTCAGCGTAACTGCAGTTTTATCCTCGAAAGTAGCGGAGCAGGTTGTCGGGCAATTGATTCCCGCCGGTGTGCTGACCACGCTTCCGCTGCCGTTTAAGGCAACGGTGACCCCCTCACCCGCAATGAAGGATGCGGTTACAGTCATTGTTGCGGTCAGCGTCACTGTGCAGTTCGTGCCGGAGCACGCGCCGCTCCAGCCGCTAAAGAAATAGTTGGTGCCCGCTTTTGCGCTGAGGCTAACTTTTGTGCCTTGATTGAAAGTAGCCGAGCACATTCCCGGACAATTGATTCCTGCAGGAGTGCTCGTAATGGTTCCCTGCCCCGCGGGTGGAGACGTTACCGTGAGCTGAAACGTTGTCGATGGGCTTGGACCCGTCGAACTGGCAGGCGGATTGGGGCGCAGTCCCTGGCAGCCCACTACCGGCAGCAGAAACAATGCACACACGTACAAACTATATAAACTGCGGGACGACACCATGGCGCACCATCCGACGAAAAGAGATCGCGTCCTTGGATGAAGTCCGCCGAACGGTGGTTGGTTTCTGTTTCGAGAGCGGCTACGGTGACATCTGTAGCTTTTTCTGTAAAGCACTGTATCGTGCGACCGCTTTGCTGAGACGCAAGCCTACTCGACTCTTTCACTGACACGAAAAGGTCAGGTTGTCGAGATACACGTAGTAGGAGTGCTGTTGACTGTTGCCGTCCATCTGACGATTGATGGTCACGCCATACCGGTTCGGTGTGTAATTTCCAAAACACGCCATCGGATTTTCCGCTCCGAACGGCCGCGGCCTATCGAGCTATTGGGGGTTCTGTGGACCAGCGGCAGTAGGGTTGGAAGTCGTCGCGGGATCGGCCTGAGAATGGGCGGGAGGCGTAGGAGACGATGAAGAAGAACCGAAAGCGGAAGCGTGCACCGATGCCGCGGTTGAATGATTTTCATGCGCCGGGGCAGGATCGCTCGTCATGGCGCTCTCGGGATTCAGCAGATGATCGTGACTCGGTCCCAGACCCAGGCTGATAAGAGCACGGGAATCGGGCACGGTCTTCGATTGCCAACCATGGTCGGCCTGATAACGCCGCATGGCATCTTCGCTGGCCTGGTTCCAGGTTCCCTCGTCCTTTGGGCTGAGGTAATGTTCCCTGATCAGCGCTTGTTGAATTTCCTGCGCGCGCTCCGGATCGATTTTCTGCTGCCCGCGCGCCGTCCTGCGTTTTGAGGTTGACCGCCTCGACTTGCGGTAGTGGGACTTTGCTGTTGCGCTGGGATGAGAGGTGGTTTTGCTCTTCGAAGTTGCCGGCTGAGCGTCAGTGTTCGCCGTTTTCTCGGCTGTCGTTCCTGCGCCGTCCTGCGCCCGGACCTCCTGCAAACTAGAAGCGCAGAACAGCGCGAAACTGACTCCGACGCAGATCCACACGCTGCGGATTCTTTCGGCAGACGTTCGTCTCAGCATTAACTTGAACCCCTAAAAAATGCGCCCAGCAGGCTTCGTCGCTGCGATTTGCGCAGAAGTTTCCGCAAGAGCGTTCGCAAAAAGCAAATGCCCAACGAGCTCCGGCACTGTAATCATCCCCTATCGAAGGATGGAATGCCAGTTCTCGCCGGGCTGCTAACGGTTACGGAAGTGTCCCTGGCAAGAAGACGGTGCCGTCCTGCGCAGTTGCGCCACGCGGCCGAACAAGGAACACAACATCTTGACCGCTCCTGAGGCTGGCCTCGATCCGCGCCAAATCCTGCTCGCTATTAATCGGCTGTTTGTTGATTTCCAGGATCACGTCGCCGCGATTCAGATTCACGTCATCGGCAAACGACCCGGGCTTCACGTCTTCGACGATCACGCCTTTACCGGCCGGCATGTCGAGCCGCTCGGCCATTTCGGGCGTCAACTTGCGCACGGTGAGGCCGAACTTGCTCTGCTTGGGCGTACTCTCGTCGTTGCCGTTGTCATCTTCATTCAACCGAGTCGCGAACAGTTTGGCACGATCGGCAATCGTGACGGTTGCGTCCATCGGTTTGCCGTTGCGCAGGAAACCAAGCTGAATCTTGGTTCCCGGCTTGCGCGAGGCAATATCGTCGACCAACGCCGAACCTTTCGAAACTTTCTTGCCGTCAATCGTCGTAATTGTGTCGCCTACTTTCAGCCCAGCCTGATCCGCAGGGGTCCCAGGGACAACATCGGAGATCGTCACTCCGCTGCCGTTGCCATAAACCCGCGTAATAGCCGGATTCTCCACCGAATTGAACATAATGCCGATGGAGCCGCGCGCAACGCGATGTTCAGGACCGATCAACTGGTTGTAAACCTGAACCACAGTGTTCGAAGGCAGCGAAAATCCGACGCCTGCATAGGCATTGGTGTCGCTCAGAATCGCGGTGTTGATACCGATCACTTCCCCGTTCATGTTGACCAGCGGCCCACCGGAATTACCAGGATTGATCGCGGCGTCGGTTTGAATGAAGCTCTGGAACTGCCGCTGAGGCACGATGTCCCGCCCCTTGGCGGAGATAATTCCCGCGGTGACGGTGCCAACCTGTCCGAAAGGGCTGCCAATCGCCAGCACCCAATCGCCGACCTCCATGCTGTCGGAATTTCCCATCTTTGCCACCGGCGCTGCCCGATTCAGTTCGATCTTGATTACGGCCAGATCGGTTTCCTGATCCTGTCCAATCACCCGGGCATCGTGCTGAACGCCGGGAGGATCGTCCTGCAGACGCACGCGGATGCGGTCAGCTTTCTCGATCACGTGGCGATTGGTAACGATGTAACCTTTCGGGTCGACGATCACGCCCGATCCGAGCGAGCGCTCACGGATCGAACCGTCGTCTCCACCGCCCAAAGGACCACCCTGCTCACCCTGCCCACCGGGGCCGCGGAAGAAGTGATTAAAAAAGTCGTCCATGCTGCCATTGCCGCCGCCATCGTTGTCCTGGTCTTGATCATCGTCCGGGTTTTGTCGGCGGCGGTGGGGCGTCTTGATCATCGTTTCGGTGTTGATGTTCACGACACTCGGGCCCAGTTGTTTGGCGATCTGAGAAAACACACTGGAAAGCTGCTGCGGCGAGGGAATGGTCAGCGGAGTCGCATCGGAAGACTTCTGCCCCTCTTTGCCTTTCACTCCGAAAGAAATGACCGTGCCGATCAAAATGCCTACGGCTAGCGTCGCCACGATGCTCAATGAATATGTCCATCGACGCGCTTTCCCACTCGCACGAACATCCTGCAAATCCATACTGACTTGCCTCCAAATATCTGCAAACTTCGTCATTATACGCGACCATGCGAGGCAACTGCTGAGATCGCGTGGATCAACTCGACTATGCAACGAACCCAACGAGGGTCGCGTCTCTTGAATGATTTACTTCGCTTCGAACACCGTCTTGCCTCCAACCACAGTGCGTAGAACGCTTGTGCCCAGGATTTCCTGCGCCGAGACCGCAGTCACGTCACGGTCGAGAACGATGAAGTCCGCGAGCATCCCCGGCTGCAGCTTGCCTTTTTCTTTCTCTTCAAATTCCGCGAAAGCCGCGCCGGTTGTGTAAGCTGCAATGGCCTGGTCGATGCTCAGTTTTTGCTCGGGAAAATATTCCCTCCCGCCGTCTACGCTCCTCCGTGTCAATGCGGCGTAAAGTCCCCGGAACGGAGTAACCGGTCCAAATGGATAATCTGTGCCGAACGCGAGCGCGACTCCTCCACTGATAAAACTCGCCCACGCGTAGGAAGTTGCGGCGCGCTTCGCCCCGATGCGGTCTTCGGCCCATCCCATATCCGTCAGCAGGTGACTGGGTTGCATTGAGGCAATGACATTCAGTTCCTTAAAACGTTCAATCTGCCCAGGCGTTGTCACCTGCGCATGCTCGACTCGCAGGCGAAAATCATCGCTGCCGTCGGGCGCGTTCACATTCTCGTGACGAGCAGCCTTCTCAGCGACTGCGAAGGCATCCAGCGCCATCTGCACGCCTTTGTCTCCGATGGCATGAAAACCAAGTTGAAAACCGGCCAACACACGTTCTCGCGTCATTTCGTTCAGCCTGTCGGGCTCGTAACGCGGCAAGCCGGAATTGTTGGGCTCGTCCGAATATGGCTCGAGCAAAGCCGCGGTGTGACCACCGAGGGAGCCGTCCATGAAAGCCTTCAGCATGCCCGTATGCAGCATGAGATCACTTCGCGAATGTGAATCGCGTTTGCGCTTCAATTCTTCAATCGGATCATCAAAGGGCAGCCATTCCGAAATGCGCGCCGTCAGCTTGTTTTCCTTTTCCAGTTCTTCGTAGATCTGAAAATTTTCCCATGCAGGCGAATAATCCTGAGCCGAAGTGATGCCGTCCTGAGCGAGATCGGCCAGAACAACTTCCAGCGCTTGCCGACGTCGTTCCCGCGTCGGCGGAGGAATGACTTTTCTGACGGCAGCTTGCGCGGTATCGCGCAAGAGCCCAGTCGCCCGGCCGTTTTCGTCGCGATCGATTTTCCCGCCCAGCGGATCTGGAGTGGCCTTCGTTACTCCCGCCAACTCAAGTGCCTTCGTATTTGCCACGGCAAGATGCCCATCCCCGCGATCTAAAAACACCGGATGGCCACCAGAAATGTCGTCTAGATCCTTGCGGCTGGGCAAGGTTTTTGAGGGCCATCGAGTTTCGTCCCATCCCCCGCCGAGAATCCACTCTTCAGGACGAGCTCGTTCGACATGCGCCCTCACGCGCTCGCGAAATTCCTGGATATTGGCCACACCGACCAGGTTCACATTCAAATCTTGCAGCCCGGCTTCCGCCAAGTGCAGGTGCGCATCGTTGAAACCGGGCATGACGAAGTGTCCGGTCAAATCGATGACCTCAGTCCGCGGTCCCTTCAACCTCTCAATTTCACCATCTGTACCTACAGCTAGAATGCGATCTCCACGCACGGCAATTGCCTTCGCCCGGCGAATCGAATGCGATTGGCCGTCTGCAACGCCGGTATAAACGTTGGCGTGAATGTAGATGGCATCGGCGTCGGGGAATACGGCGCTTGACGACTGCGACGAAGCGGAATGCGCAACCGCGATGACGGCTAGCAACATTCCCAGGAATTTCCTCATTAGCCTGCCGATCCCGCCAGTGCGAGCAAAGTCAGCAGGATTCTTTTTAGCCCTAATTCCCGCCCGTTGCTGTCAAACCATTCCTGCAATGTGTGCGCTCCGCCGCCGGACCCGCCGCCGCCGATGGCGATCGCCTCCAGTCCGAGCGAAAGTGGAATATTCGCATCGGTCGAGGCCCGCTGCACCTGCGCGGCGTTATTCAACTGCGCGTCGACTGCCCGAATAACATGCAAGATCCGCGAACCGGTCGCTAGTTCGCCCGCCGGACGATTGCCGATCGCAACGATCTCGCAACTCACGCCCGGGCGTTTTTGCGCCGAAGATTTCATCTCGGCCGCCAACGTTTCATCCTCCACCGCGCGATTCAGAGCCAAACGCAGCGCCTGTTCCAGCCTCTCCATCTCGGCCATCGAAGTCGAGCGGATATCCACCTTCATGCTGGCCGACTCAGGAATCGAATTCACCGAACTTCCTCCGCGAATCACGCCAATGTTGAAGGTGGTTTTCGGCGATGCGGGCACCGGCGTCGCTGTGAAGGCATCGATGGCCCGCGACAAGATCACAATCGGATTCGGTGCACCAAAATCGCTCCAGGAATGTCCCCCAGGGCCTCGCACAATGACTTCAAACCGGCGACTGCCAAGCGCTTCGGCAACGATGGTGTCTGCGCCTGCGCCATCCAGGACGATGCTGTAAGCGATCGAATCCTTCCAGCGCGGTGTCGAAAAAATGTGCCGCATGCCGCGCAGATCGCCTTCGCCCTCTTCGCCGACGTTGCCGATGAATACAAAGGGCAATGCGTGCCGCAAACGTATGTTGCGAAGCAACGAGGCGATTGCCAGCATCGCCGTCACGCCCGCGCCGTTGTCGGAAACTCCCGGCCCATAGAGCCGGCTGCCCTGCTGCCTGACATTCAATGGCGTATTCGCCGGAAAAACTGTATCGATATGAGCGCTGAGGGCGACGTAACGCGGACTCGTCCCAGAAAGAAATCCAGGATGTACGCCGAAGACGTTACCGACATCGTCGATGCGAACGTCATCGAGGTTCAGTTCGCGAAACCGGTCGGCCAACCAGGCGGCACGCGCCGACTCGCCAAAGGGAGGCGCGCCAATGCGCGCCATCTCCATTTGCCACTGTGACAGTTGCGGCTCCTGCATGCGCAGCCAGTTGAATGCGGATCGTACTTCGGGCGCTGCTGCCAACCTCGCGACGTCCTCCTGCGCAGCGGGGGCGATCGCGGGCAGGTCGGTGCGTGGCGGAGGGGGAGTCATTAGAAGGTAATGACTCAGTTTACAACGTGACGATCGCGTTTAACGATTACGAGCTTTGACCGGCTTGCCTTTTCTCGGCCTCGGCCAGCCATCCCCGACGCAGACGATCTTCGGGAATATTCGACAGATAAGGTTTTATGTCCAGGATTGGCGTGCCATTCAACATGTCAACGCCGCGAACGTGCAGTTCGCCGCCTTCGCGTCGAATAAGTTCGACAATCGTGAGGCCAATCGGGTTCGGCCGCCTCGGAGATCGAGTAGCGAACACGCCGTGAGGCCGGTTGTCGGAAGGCGGAGTACCGAGCAACTCGAAACTCCCGGAGCGATCGAATTCCCAGAGCACGATCAGATGCGAAAAGCCTTCAACGTCTGTCAAGCCGAGCTCGAACTCCGGTGAAATGCTGAGTATGCCTTCAGCCGTGTGTTTCGCGCCGAGACCCTTGGGAACATCGCTCGGAATGTTGTACGGGCTTTTTACAAATCCAACAGGCTTGGGAGTGAACATTTTGATCTGCGAATTACATCACGCAGGAAATACGGTCGCTTCAATAGCGATGGCGTCCGGCTAAGCGATGCGGGTCGCACTGAGTCCTGCCCTTCGTTCGACGACACCCGCCAGTTCCAGAGTCGCAGGAACATCGATTCCATGCTTTTTCCCGCCGCGCAGAATCGGGCCAGCGATGGCATCGAGCTCGGGAGGATTGCCGCGATCGACATCCTTCTGCATGGAGCTGCGCATGGCCCCCGGCATCATCGCCACCCCCGAAAGGACCTTCTCGGCGCTGACTCGGGCGCCTTCGGCAACTCCAACAGCGCAAGTCTCACGAACGCACGCCTCGGCGAGAACGCGCCAGCGTGGATCAGCCAGAATTTCACCAACACTTTTATCCGCAGCCGTTGTGCTCAACGCGAATGGAGCGAGAAACACCAATTTGCCCCACATCAAAGTAGGCTCATCGTCGATGAAACGGCACTGGAAGCCGAGTCTCTGAAATTGATCCACGGGCGCAGCAAGCAACTCGTGTCCGGAAGATAGAACGTTGAGGTGCGCGAACGGAGATCGATGCACGATGTGGGCGGGGGCGACGCGCTCGGTTTCTCCGGCAAACGTTGCGGGAATCACTCGATCATCGCCATATCTGGCGCGCAAAAGGGCAACGTGATCGATGCCGTTCAGCAAAGGGACGATCGCTCGTACTCCGTCGGGATTCGTAATCGACGTGAGCGCCGCATTGAGCTGCGTGGCTTTTACGGTGAGCCAAAGGATATCCGCCTGTGGAACCTTGTCCGCGACCGCAACCTCTGCGCTGAAACTGCCGAAAGGACTCTCGAGATGCAGTTGCCTAGGATATTGCTTAAGGGTCTCCGTGCGAACGATAAGGGTGACTGAAGCCCCGGCATGCGCCAGACAGGCGCCAATCAACCCTCCGACACCGCCGACTCCCAGAATTGCGTGCTTCAAAGGCTTGGAATCGATCTCCGCCATATTCTCCTCAGGGCAGCGCCCTTAATTCGACTTAGCGGCCGCAGGCAGGCACTCGACAATCTCGGCATCACTGAGCGTGTGGTCACTGGCCTTGGCACGCTGATAAATCCGCTCGACCAGTTCCTCGCTAGCCGGAATACCGCGCCGCTCCAGCCAGAACAATACATTTGATTTTCCGCTCATTGGGCCGATATCAATGATCTGCTCCAAGCCAAACACATGCGAGGGTACACCGGAGTAAACCGTGTTGGCGAGCGCGATATCGTTCTTGTGATACGCCTTGATAATCGCCGCCGCGTGGACTCCCGTTGCTGTGCGAAACGCATCATCGCCAACCACCGGATAATTCGCCGGAATCGGCACGCCAGTTGCGCGCGAAACGGCCTGGCAATATTGTTTCAGCCGCGTTAGGTCTTGCGCGTCCCACGGTTTGACGCCCATCAGCTTAAGATTCACCAGCATCTGATCGATCTGTGTATTGCCGACCCGCTCTCCCAACCCAACAGCGCATCCGTGCACGCAGTTGGCTCCAGCGATGACGGCAGCCATCGAATTGGCGATCGCTAGACCACGATCGCTGTGGCCGTGCCAGTCCACGCGAATCTTCTCACCGGACGGTGTGACCACTTCTTCCATGACGAAGCGGACCAGAGCAAGAGCGCCCATGGGCGTGGCGTGGCCGGCTGTGTCGCAAATAACGATCGCTCGTGCGCCGCAGTTGATGGCGGTTGTGTACAGCCGCTTCACGGTTTCAGGATCACATCGGCTGGTGTCTTCCGTGACATACATGGCATCGAGCCCAAGCGAAACCGCGTATTTGACTGCCTTCTCGGTGGTCTGCAGAAGAAAGTCGCCGCTCCAGCCTTCGGTAAATCGGCGAATCGGACTGGAACCGATAAAGGTCGCCGCCTCGATCGGCAGACCGGTCTTCTGCACAATCTCGGCGATTGGCCGGATGTCGTTTTCATGCGTGCGGGCCGCGCAGTTGGCACGAATCTTCATCTTGTGCGTGGCAATTTCGCGCGCCAGAGCCGTTACATGCTCGACCGCACGCATACCCGCGCCGGGCAAACCGAGATCGAGCGAGTTGATGCCCAGCGCTTCCATGAGATGAAGAATTTCAATTTTCTCGGGAATCGACGGATCACGAACCGACGGCGACTGCAAGCCATCGCGCAGGCTTTCGTCGTTGAGCAGGATTGGCCCCACAGGCTTCAATCCCGGAGGATAATTTCTATTCCAGTCGTAGATAAGTTCGGACGTGTTCATCAGAAAAGCTGCAAGAATATGATCTTTGAGCTGTGAGCTAAACATGTAGCGAGGAACAAATCCCCTGTTAGCACCCCAAAAAGCAGAACGTCCGGCCGTATGAAGCTCACGGCTCGAAGCTGTGCATGCACTCACTTCTCCTTCGGCGGCAATGTCAGCCCAAATACCGATTTGAGGCCCTGGCCCGCAACGTTCACCCTCCGGTCCTCTGGATTAGGCAGATAAAGCGCGCGACAGTTTTCGCAACGATAGACCTCGGCTTCCGAACCCCAGGCCTTTTCAATGTCGCCGCACTCGCGCTCGACCACATCGACAGCATAGAACCATCGTTTCAAATGCCCGCCGCAATACTTGCCCTTATCATCTTTTTCGTTGCAGGCACGTTGTCCGGCCTTCTTGACTTTTACTTTATGATGCGGAAGCTGGGCCGGAGTTTGTGCATTTGCCGCCATGGTATCGCCAGTCACCACAGACAGTTCCTCGATTCTGCGCGGCGCGAGGCCGCGGAATTCGGCTCCACGAGCGCCATTATACCGATCAGCCGGTTCGGCTTGAACTCCTGTTTCGGCTGCGCCTGATCAGGCCCCACGCGGCCAGAAACGATGTCGGTCTCTCCGTTGGACGCTGCTTACAGTTTTCGGCTTCTCACCACACCTGCCGCACGCAATGCTCCGCACAACCGCTTGCGGAGACTTTCTGCAAACTGGAAGTCTATGAAGCCTTCCATCTGCCGCGCAAAACCTCCGCCATATCTGTACCACCAGACTTTCTTCATTCCCGGC
The DNA here is from genome assembly GCA_030041415.1 of Candidatus Sulfotelmatobacter sp. Classification (GTDB taxonomy): domain Bacteria; phylum Acidobacteriota; class Terriglobia; order Terriglobales; family Acidobacteriaceae; genus Sulfotelmatobacter. The sequence continues at coordinate 18,206 of JASHNX010000161.1, read as the reverse complement.
ATGCGATCCGCGTCGAGGTACTTCAGCCGGACCATCTCATCCAGGCCAAAGCGGCCATGCGTGCGGCCTACACCGCTGTTCTTGACTCCCCCATGCGGGGCTTCGCTGATGCCGAAGCACGAAACCACGTCGTTGACCATTACTGTGCCGGCCTGGATGCGCCTTGCCAACCCCTCGCCGCGCGCTTGATCGCGTGTCCACACACTCGCCGAAAGGCCGTACTCCGAGTCATTGGCCAGCCTCGCGGCTTCGTCATCGGCGTCAAAGGCCATGATAGGCAGCACCGGGCCAAACGTCTCCTCGCGCATGACCCGCATCTCATGGGTCGCGTCGGCAATCACTGTGGGCGCGTAGAAATTTGTGCCGAGATGAGGAAGCCGGCACCCTCCGGTAAGAATGCGGGCACCCTGGGCGGTAGCATCTGCAATCTGAGATTCCACGATCCGCAATTGCTTCTCGTGGATCATCGGTCCCACGTCTGTGTCGGTATCCAAGCCGTTGCCGACAAGAAGTCTCTTTGTCTTCTCGACGCACGCACTCAAGAACGCTTCGTATCGGCTGCGATGAACATAGCAGCGTTCGACCGACAAACAGGTTTGCCCTGCATTCATGAACGCTCCCCATACTGCCGCGCTCGTTGCCACATCGAGGTCGGCATCATCGAGCACGAGCATGGGATCCTTCCCGCCCAACTCCAAAACAATCGGCAGCAATCGCGCCGCGGCAGCCGCTGCGATGCGCTTGCCAGTCGGTACGCTCCCGGTGAAAATTAACTTGTCAATCTGGGACTCGATCAGCGCAACGCCCGTTGCTCCGTCACCGATGAGGACTTGAAAAATGTTTGGAGGGACTCCAGCGGCGTGCAGTAGCGAACCCAGTTCAAGTGCAACCAGCGAAGTGAACTCTGAAGGCTTCAGCACTACCGCATTTCCGGCGACCAAAGCCGCCAGCGTCTCGGTTGCGGGAATCGAAAACGGATAATTCCACGGTGAGATAATTCCGATCACTCCATACGGCTCTCGCAACATCCGCCCGCTTTTCAATTTTGCGGCGAGATTTCCATGAGGAACCGCTTCATCGCGCAGGATGCGATATGCGTTCGCGATCAGGAATCTAGCTGCATCGAGAACCACCAGCACTTCCGTGGTCAAAGCTTCTGCCAATGGTTTGCCTGACTCGCGAGTGATCGCTGCGGCGACTTTGTCTTTTTTCCCCAGCAACTCGCGCTGAAACCGGCGCAGCACCTCCACTCGCTCGCGCACGCCTAGCTCCATCCAGGCAGTCTGCGCCTGCCGCGCGCGCAGTCCAGCCGCTTGCACCTCCGTCTCCCTAGCGCAATCGAGTTCGCGCAGCATTTCGCCCGTCGCAGGATTCGTCGAAACAACCTTGCGGGCCGCGACTTGTAAATCAACGCTCATTGCTTAACCGCAATTCAGTATTCCACGTCGACCAAATACAATCCGCTCGCCGGAGCGGTTGCCCCCGCGGCCGAGCGGCTGCGCGCTTCGAGGATGCGTGCAATATCATCGGGCTGCAACGTCCCCTTGCCCACCAAGATAAATGTCCCCAGCAGATTCCTGACCATGTGATGTAGAAAACCATTTCCCTTCACGGTATAAACCAACTCATCGCCTTGCCGCTCCCAGTTCGAGAAAAAAATGCGGCGCACGTTCGAAGCTGGTGCATCTTCGCGGCCGCGTTCAGGATCGACCGCAGCAAACGACTTGAAATCATGCTCGCCTACTACCTGGAGGGCAGCTTCCTGCATCGCCGCTTCGTTCAATGGAAACGGATAATGCCAAACATACCTGGCCAGAAACGGCGGGCAAATCGCTGCACGATAGATTCGATAACGATACGTCTTGACGAGCGCAGATTTGCGCGCGTGAAAATCGGAATTCATCTCCGCAACTTCAAGAATGCGAATCGACGGCGGTAACAGGTCATTAAGTGCTTTCACAAAATTTTCGGTCGGGACCGACGACTGGGTAGCGAATGTGACCACCTGTCCTAACGCGTGAACTCCCGCATCGGTCCTCCCAGAGCCTTGCGGCAGTACCTTTTCCCCGGTTATTCGTCCAATGGCTGAGGCGAGGGCGCCCTGCACGGTTGGAGCCTCGGGCTGCACCTGCCAGCCGGCGAATTCCGATCCGTCGTAGGAGACAATCAGCTTGAGATTGCGCATACGATCTTTCGAGTCCTACCCATTCGTCCCTTCATCGAATGCTCTTCATCCTCGGGAACAACCGTGGGTGCGCCGTAAGTCTGCGCTCCGGACAAGGGCAGCGTTGGTCAGCACTTTATCAGTTTCGGCTACGAAGGTCTCAAAGAGAGCCAGGCTCCCTCGGATATACTGGTGCGTTTAACTTTCCTTCGCAACCCGCTCTGGTTTTCAATTGCGTCTCGTACTGAGTGCAGATGAGGAAAATTGCTGAAACCGGGCGCACGCAAGCACCGATTTAAGGAACTTCGGATTTAAGAGCTTTTGAATTTGGGAACCCCAGGATTTTAAGGAACTCCGGGAGCTGGAATTTCGTAACAGACTTTTGAGTTCCAGAAATTGCTCTATAGCCGAAAACATCGCTCGAAGGTGAAACCAAATAATCCTCGCTGTGCGCATTATTTTGAGACGGAGAAGAGTAGATGCCATTGCCACGTTTTGCATCAGTTACGCGGTTGACGATCACCGGCATTCTATTGGGAATGTCCATGCTATGCGGCGCTCAAGAGGCACCGGCAGCCCCTGTGCCGCAAAATACGCCGGAGACGCGCCCGTTGCCATTAGTAGATTATTCGAAGCCGGTGCCGCAATTTCCTAACCCGGTTGCGCCCTATGTGCCGCGGCATCTGCCGCCTCCGGATTTAAGCAATTCAACGCGCATCGGGGATCTGATGCACGACGGCAAGGTCTATCTCTCGCTCAACGATGCCATTGCGCTGGCACTGGAAAACAATCTCGATATCGCCATCGCCCGCTACAACCTCAACATTGCCGACACCGACGTGCTCCGTGCCCGCGCAGGAGCATCCATCCTTGGCACGCCAAGCGGCACGGTTTTGAATACACCCGGGGGCGGTGTTGGTGGAATTGGAGCCAACTCAGGCGCGGCGAGCGGCGGCACGAGTTTAGGCGCGGGCGGCATCGGTGCGGGCACTAACGGGCTTGTAAGTTCGACCCTCGGGGTTGGACCCACGATCGGACCATTCGATCCCGTGGTGACGGGAACGCTGCAGGTCGATCATCTTAGCCAGACGGCTACCAGCATTTTCCAGGGCGTATTCCCCGGTAGCAGCCTGGTACAGAACACGGGAACAGTAAACTTTGCCTACAACCAAGCGTTCCATTGGGGCATGGACCTCTCGGTAGGGTTCAACAACCAGCGGCAAACAACGAACAGCTTCTTCTCCAGCGTGAGCCCAGCGCTTAACTCCAACTTCAGAGCAACCGTCACGCAACCGATTTTGCAGGGACTTGGATTCGCGGCAAATACGCGCTTTCTTCGCATCGCCAAGAATAACCGGGAAATCAGCGACGTGGCATTCCGGCTGCAGATTATCGACAGCGTGGATCAGATCGAGAATATTTACTGGGATCTGGTTTACGCCTACGAAAACGCTCGCGTGCAGAACGAATCTCTCGCGTTCGCTCAGAGAACATTATCCGACACAAAAAAACAGGTTGAAATTGGTAGTCTGGCTCCCATCGAAGTGGTGCGTGCGCAAAGCACCGTCGCGCAAGACCAGCAACTGGTAACCGCAGCCCAAACAAACCTGCAGCTTGAACAACTGCTGATGAAAAATGCTCTTACACGGACCTTAAAAGACCCGGCTCTGGCGACCGCGGAAGTAATTCCATCTTCGACCATGGACATACCACCGCAAGAACCGGTTATTCCTACGGAGGATCTGATCAATGACGCGCTGAGGCATCGGGCCGAGTTGGTGGAATCCCGCATCGACCTCAATAGCCGTGACATGAGCAACCGGGCTGTGCGTAGCGCGCTGCTGCCGACGCTCAATCTCTTCGCCTATTACGGAGGAGCTGGTGTGGGGGGCAGGCAAAATCCAGTAAACGAGTGCAGCTCGTCGCCCAGCCCCACGCAGAAAGAGGTCGAGGATCTTTTTGGCTGTGCAAGCAATACCATCCCAAACGATCCGGATGCGTTATTCCCGACCACTCCCATCGGTCCCACGCTGAACCAGCTCATCACTTCGACCAACCCCGATAAAGGCATTGGCTTGACGCTCAATATCCCGATACGCAATCGCGCGGCGCAAGCGGTGCAGATTCGCTCCGAACTCGAATTCCGCCAGGCGCAGATGCGGATGCAGCAAATCGAAAATCAGGTGGGGATCGAAGTTCGCAACGCACAGTACGCCGTTCAGCAGAACCGGGCGAGCGTGGACTCCTCGAAAGCCGCTCTCGATCTCGCTCGCGAATCGCTCGACGCTGAGCAGAAGAAATACCAATTCGGCACCTCGACGACAACTCTGGTCTTGCAATATCAGAGCCAGCTGGCGACGGCCGAGTCCAATCTGGTGAATGCGACAGTGGCCTACGAGAAGTCGCGCGTCGAGCTAGCTCGGGCTATCGGGACGCTGCTCGATGAAGACCACATCAGCATCGACGATGCGGTGCGCGGCCAGGTTACTCGCATGCCCAACGCACCGTACATCGCGCCGCGAAAGAGCCTGCCTTCGGTCGCACAACCAGCGCCGCAAGCGGGCGCGGCCGACCCGCCTCAGTAGCAATCGTCTGGCTCAGGCGTGGCATCAACCACGTGATTTCTAACAATTCTTTACAATCTCCACTCTCGTTCTCTGTAGTGGTCCCGCTAAGATGGAGAGACGCTTGCTTTTCGCGTCGACATCCGACGCGTATCTCAGTTCACAGGCATCCCTGTTCTGATTCAAGGAGACGAATTATGTCTTTTACTTCTCCCCGAAGCAGTGTGGCCGCATATAGCACCCTGCGGCTGGCTGCGTTTGTTTTTATCGGTTGCGGGCCATGGTTGATGACCTTCGCCCAGAGCGTGCCGGCGGCGCCGCAGCCGGCGGCGACTTCGGCACAGCCGCAGCCGATTCATTTAGAGGATTACGCGAAATCTCGACCGACTGTTCCCAACGTCCTGAAGCCGTACGAAGGACGTGAACTCCCCGCGCCGGATTTCGCAAACGCGCCTCGCATGGATACGCTGATGCGGGATGGGAAGATTTATCTCTCTATTAACGATGCCGTCGCATTAGCCCTCGAGAACAATCTCGATATCGAAATCGCGCGTTACAACCTAAATATTGCCGCCACCGACTATCTGCGCGCCAAGTCGGGCGCCAGCATCCTGGGTGTAAATGCCGGGACCGTGCAGAACACTCCCGGCGGCGGCGTCGGCGGACTGGGCGGAACCGTAGGTTCGGGCACGGGGGGAACCACGATCGCTGCATCCGGCGTTGGCACTGGCACCAACGGCCTGGTGAGTTCGACGCTCGGCATTGGTTCGCCGATCACGAGTTTCGATCCGGTTCTCACTGGAAATCTGCAACTCGACAAGAGCCAAGCCGATTCCACCACCCTTCTCAGTCCCGTCCCTGTCGTGGCTCAAAACACGTACACCGCAAATTTTAGCTACACGCAGGGATTTCAATGGGGAACGGAATTGAGTCTTGGGTTTGATAACACGCATGTGACTTCGAATCTGATCACCTCTGAACTCACGCCGCTGATCAACACGAACTTTCAGTTCCGCTTGACACAAAATTTGCTGCAAGGCTTTGGCAGCCTGCCGAATCTGCGTTTCATTCGCATTGCAAAAAATAACCGTGAGATTACCGATGTTGCGTTCCGGCTGCAGATCATCACCACGGTCGACCAGGTCGAAAATATGTACTGGGATCTCGTCTACGCCTATGAAAACGTGCGCGTGCAGAAGGAAGCTCTTACTTATGCGCAGAAGGCGCTGGACGATTCGAAAAAGCAAGCGACGGTTGGGACCGCTCCTCCCATCCAGGTGGTGAGCGCACAGAGCACGGTTGCGACCGATCAACAGAATCTGATCCTGGCTCAGAACAACCTGCAATTGCAGGAACTGTTGATGAAGAATGCGGTAAGCCGCAGCATTGAAGATCCAACCCTGGCGGAAGCAGATGTGATTCCCACCTCGGCCATGCTCATCCCGCAGCAAGAGGTGGTCACTCCAACGGAAGATCTGATTAATGACGCGCTCAATCACCGCGCAGAGCTGGTGGAGTCGCGCATCGATCTCAACTCGCGCGATCTGAATGCAAGAGCCGTACGAAACGCGCTCCTCCCCACTCTGAACGCGTTCGCCTATTACGGCGGGGCGGGGGTTGGGGGCAACGTAAACTCTGCTCTGCCGAACTGCACTGCTGAACCTACGGCGAAGTACTGTTACACATCGCCTACCTTGCCTCCGCCATTTCAGACGGCAAACTCGGTCGGGTATGGCAACGCTCTCAACCAACTCGTTAATTCATCGGCTCCAGATAAAGGTGTCGGCTTAGCGCTGAGCATTCCGTTGCGCAATCGCGAAGCCCAAGCCGACCAGATTCGTTCTGTACTGGAGCTCCGCCAGGCGCAAGTGCGGTTGCATCAACTGGAAAACCAAGTCCGCATCGAGGTTCGCAACGCGCAATTCGATGTGAAGCAAAACCGCGTTGCCGTCGAGGCCGCGCAATCCGCGGTTGACCTCGCGCGGCAGACTCTCGATGCCGACCAGCAAAAACTGAAAGTTGGGCTCACCACGACCACGGCGATTCTGCAGGATGCATCGGTGCTGACAAATTCCGAGTCGAATCTGGTTTCGGCCAAAGCGGCCTATGAAAAATCGATGATCGAAGTGGACCGGGCAACCGGCCTTCTGCTCGACCACTCCGGTATCAGCGTCGACGAAGCCGTGCGCGGCCAGGTCACGCACATGCCCTCGGTGCCGGAGGTCGCGCCGCAGCCGCAGCGTGAGCCGGTGCAAATCAATTCCGCACCGGGCTCGTGAATCGTCCGGCATTGCAGGACGACGACAACACGAAGCCGCCTGATAGACTAGCGGCGATGGTCAGACCCTCCCGGTCGGCATTGCCGAAGTCCGTTTTCTGGCTCATTCCCGTTTCGTTCGTCATTCAGGTCACACTCGTCGGCGCACTGCATCAGTACCGCATGCGTGCGGTCGAAGATCACTTCGGCTTCGGATTCGAGATGGGCCGTGTGGGCCGCTCGATTGCATCAGGCGATGGTTTCGCCAATCCTTACGGTGATCACACTGGACTCAGCGCCTGGGAGCCTCCGATTTATCCGTATCTGATCGGTGCGATATTCAAGGTTTTCGGAATCTACACTTACGCGTCTGCCGGGGCCCTGCTTTCGATCAACAGCCTGCTCGCATCGCTGACTACAATTCCGGTCTTTCGCATTGCGCAGCGAACCTTTGATGAAGGCATTGCTGTCTGGTCGGCGAGAGCGTGGGCACTAAATCCGTATGTCTGGTATTGGTCGATCCATTGGATTTGGGACACGACGCTCACGCCACTGATTCTAGCCTTCGCGTTCCTGATAGCACTTGAACTCGAGGATTCGCCCGGTCTGCGCCACTGGGTGCTGTTCGGCGTTTTGTGGGGCGTCGCAGCGTTGGCCAATCCCGCATCGCTTGCCTTTCTGCCATTCTGTGGACTGTGGGCGTGGTGGCGAAGATCGCGGCGAGGATTGCCATCGTTCGCGGGGGCTGCCCTTTCGTCGCTCGTTTTCTTTCTGGTTCTGTCTCCGTGGTTGATTCGCAACTATGAAGTTTTTGGGCGTTTTGTTTTTATTCGCGACGACTTTGGCTTGCAGCTTCGGTTAGGCAACAACAAATTTTCTGACGGCATGTTGTTCGCATCTTTACAGCCTAATCTCAACCACCCGGAATTCGAGAACTTCAAGCGCATGGGCGAACTGAAGTATGAGGCATACTGCCGTCAGCGGGCCTTCGACTGGATCGGCGCTCACCGCAGCCAGTTCGCGGTCATTTCTCTGAAGCGTTTTTTTTATTATTGGAACGGCGTGCCCCGGCCGACGGACAGCGTAGCGCCAGTTGATTTTCGCAGCTCGCTGTTTCTGGCATCGTCTGTGCTGGCGATCTGGGGCGCAGGGCGCGCGGTGCGGCAGAATCGGCCAGGAGCCGGGCTTTTCGCCGGCCTCATGCTGACCTACCCCTTGGTTTATTATTTCGTCTTTCCCCACGCTCGCTATCGTCATCCCATCGAACCGGAATTATTTATCCTCATCGTGTTTCTGCTGTCTGAAACCGGCAAGCGAACCCCGCGCAGCATTGCCGAATGTTGACTGCTAGCTGATGATGGTGCAGGTCGATCAAAGTTTTGGTCTGCGATCGATTGGTCAACTGGGATACATGACACTTTCCGTCGCCATCGTCAGCCACAACGAAGAAGCCAACCTTGGCCGCACTCTCGAGAGTGTGAAATGGGCGGATGAAATCGTGGTGGTGGATTCCGGCTCAACCGACCGAACCTGTGACATCGCCCGCGAACATGGAGCGCGGGTCGTGATGGAACCCTGGCGCGGCTATGTGGCGCAGAAGCAATATGCCATCGATCTTTGCACCAAGGATTGGATTCTGCTGCTCGATGCCGATGAAGAAATCAGCGCCGGTCTCGCGCAGGAAATTCGTGCAGCTATCGCTGATCCGAACGCCGCAGACGGATACCGATTGCCGCGCAAGAACCTGTTTCTCGGCCGCTGGATGCGCCATGGCGGCTTCTATCCGGACCCGAAGCTTCGCTTGTTTCGACGCGGCAAAGGCTTCGTCACCGGGCACGACCCTCACGATCGCTGCGAACTGAAACCAGACCTGAATCGGATTGCGACTCAAGGCACGCAACAGTTTCATGGTGCGATCGTGCATTACACATATCCCAACCTCACTCTCTACATCAATCACATGAATCGTTACTCTTCCCTCGGCGCGCAACTCGCAGCGAGCAAGGGGCACAGCCGGTTCAGCATTGCGAATATTGTTCTGCGGCCGCTGGCTACGTTTATCTACAACTATTTTGTCCGCCTGGGATTTCTCGACGGACGGGAAGGCCTGCTGTTGCACCTGTACCACGCCGGTTATGTTTCTTGGAAGTATGCGAAGGCATGGGAATTGTCGCGAACGCCCCCAGAGACCGACGGTTAAGGCTAACCGACCGGCCGTTTTGTGGACCCGACGTTATCTTGCTCGCTAGCCCGTAGTTCCCTATCATCAGATGAGAATACTGGGGTTCTCATGGCCGAGAAAAAGCTGGGCAAGCAGGAAGTTGCCGATAATCCGATTGCCGACATTTTTGAAAAACGCTGTCCCTCCGCTGCGGAAAAAAAGTGGGCCGAGGAAACACTCGCTCCCACTCTGGAGAAAAATCCCGAACGTCCGATCGGCGCTCCGACTGGAGTGAATCTCGACGAGCAGGGGCGGGCCCGTTTCACGACAATCTCCGGCGTTCCCATTCGGCGCCTTTACACGCCAGCAGATCTTCCCGAGGATTGGAGCGAAGAAAAATACCTCGGGTATCCCGGCCGGCCTCCGTTCACGCGCGGCATTCATGCCACCGGATACCGCGGCAAGCTTTTTACGATGCGGCAATTTTCCGGCTTTGCCTCACCGGAAGAAACCAATCGCCGCTACAAGTATTTGCTCGAGCACGGCGGCGGCGGGCTTTCCGTGGCTTTCGATCTGCCGACGCTCATGGGCTACGACTCGGACCATCCGGCAAGCGAGGGGGAAGTGGGCAAATGCGGCGTGGCGATCGATTCTCTCGAAGACATGGAGATTCTGTTCAATGGCATCGATCTGGAAAAAACCACGGTCTCGATGACTATTAACTCTCCCGCGTCCGTCTTGTGGGCAATGTATCTGGTTGTGGCAGAGAAACAAGGGGCGGACTGGAAGCAGATTTCCGGCACCATTCAAAATGACATTCTGAAGGAATACATCGCCCAGAAGGAATACATTTATCCGCCTGCGCCTTCGATGCGCTTGGTCATCGATACGTTCGAGTTCGGTTCGAAATTTACTCCCCGCTTCAACACGATTTCGATCAGCGGCTATCACATTCGCGAAGCGGGATCGACCGCCTTGCAGGAACTAGCGTTCACTTTGTATGACGGCATCGAATACGTCGAGTGGGCGCGAAAACGCGGACTTGAGGTTGACGAATTCGGTCCGCGGTTGAGTTTCTTTTTCAACGCGCACAACGATTTTTTTGAGGAGATTGCAAAATACCGCGCCGCCCGCAAAATTTGGGCGAGAGTCATGAAAGAGCGATTTGGCGCGCAGAGTCAACGCACGTGGTTGATGCGCTTCCATACCCAAACCGCGGGAGTTTCGTTGCCGGCACAGCAACCGATGAACAACATTGCCCGCGTGGCGCTTCAGGCTTTAGCAGCGGTTCTGGGTGGCACGCAATCGCTGCATTGTGACTCTTACGACGAAGCTCTTGCTCTGCCCACAGAAGAAGCCGCCCGCATTGCCTTGCGCACGCAGCAGATCATCGCCTACGAATCCGGAGTGACGCAGACAGTCGACCCGCTTGGCGGTTCGTATTTCCTTGAGAATCTCACGCTGCAAATGGAATCAGGAGCATTCGACTACTTCGGGAAACTCGATTCCATGGGTGGAATGGTGAAAGCCATCGAGCGCGGTTATCCACAGAAGGAAATAGCCGAGGCTTCGTACCAGTATCAACGGGCTGCCGAAGCCAAGGAAAAAATCGTCGTCGGAGTGAATGAATTTGCGATTGAAGAAGAACCGCCGCAGATTCTTTACATCGATGAAACGGTCGCTAGGCAACAAGCCGCAAAATTGAAAGCGCTGCGCGCCCGCAGATCGAACGATGAAGTGAAGCGAGGCCTGGACGCTCTCAAGAAGGCGGCATCGCGAGAACCGCAGTCGGACGGAAATTCAGCGATTTCTCCCGCAAACACCATGCCTTACATCATCGATGCCGTGCGTGCCTACGCCACGGTTGGAGAGATCTGCGACGCACTGCGCCAGGTCTATGGCGGCTATACAGAAACGAGCATCACGTAAACAATTTGTCCAATGTTGCTCGCTCTACATGTTCCATTGCGTTTTCTCCTACCCCAACTATGAACAATGCCTCTTCAAAGGGCAAGGACTCAACTTTCTGTGGGTGATAGACCAGAGCCGGAAATGGGAAATTCTCGAACAAATTCAACCTAAGCCGCGAATTTGGCGTCGAGTCGCGACTATGATTGAGATCACAATTTGTGATCTCAAAATGAAAACGCGATCAAGCACGAAACTGGTGACAATGCCCAAGCGGCAAGTGCGTCCGCCCTTCTCGGTAGAGTCGCGCATCCTATTCCTTCGCCACAGAAGAGTCATGCTCGACTCGGACATTGCGAAGCTGTTCGGTGTTCCCGTCCGCATTTTGAACCAACAGCTCAAACGCAATCGCGAACGTTTCCCTCCCGATTTTGTTTTTCGGCTTAATCCGGCGGAACACGAATTCTTGAGATCACAAGATGTGATCTCAAGTGGTATGCACGGCGGCCGGCGATATAGACCCTACGCCTTCACTGAGCATGGCGCAATCATGGCTGCGACCGTTCTCAACTCGGACCGTGCTGTACGGATGAGCGTCTTTATCGTGCGCGCCTTCGTGCGTCTGCGCGAAATGCTTGCCGCCAACCAGCGGCTTGCCGCAAAGGTCGTCGAACTGGAACGGCGCTTGGATACTCACGACGGTGCGATCAGCGAATTAATCGAAGCTATTAAAGAGTTGATGACCCCTGAGGATCCCCCGCGCGATCGCATCGGATTTCAATTGCCGGCGCCGGCAAAAAACAAACGGTAAATGGCGGACCTTGGTGGATGCTCTCTGCTGCCGCAGATCCCTCTGGAGTGTGACACGGTAATTCACAAAGCTCTGCGCTCCTTCGTTTTCTCTTCGCCTTTTTCAGCATGAGTGTGTTAAAACATGAGTCGTGCGGAAAGCGCTGATTCACCTCAAGAAATCCGATCCGGTGATGCGCGCCATCATCGACCGCGTCGGCCCCTATCGCATTGAGTATGGCCCGGCAGAGTTTCACAGCCTGGGAGAGGCAATCATCTATCAGCAACTGAACGGCAAGGCTGCGGCTACGATATTCGCCCGCTTTGCTGCGCTGGCCGGTGAGCCGCTCACTCCCGAAGGAATCCTCAAGCTGAGTGACGAGCAGATGCGCGGCGTGGGGCTGTCAAAGCAGAAATCGTCTTATCTGAAAGACCTTGCCGCGAAAACGGCCTCCGGCGTGCTGAATTTCACGCGCCTGTCGGATTTGGATGATGAAGAAGTCATCGAGCACCTGACGCAGGTAAAAGGAATTGGAGTTTGGACCGCGCAGATGTTTCTGATGTTTTCCCTAAGGCGCACAAACGTTTTACCAACGGGCGACTTCGGCGTGCGCATGGCGATGCATAGGCACTATCTTGATGTGCGGAGGGTAAAGAAGTTGAAGAAAGGCGTTGCCGCCAGCAATCCGCGCAAAAGAAAAATCAAACTACCCACGCCTGCGCAAATGGAAAAGATCGCCGAATGCTGGAAGCCCTACCGAAGCGTGGCCTGCTGGTATCTCTGGAGGAGCTTGGATATCAAGACGGTTGGCGACTGAGCAAGAGAAAGTCGACTCTCTTCAGCAGGCTACTCTGTGCTTCGCCGCGTTTCCTGTGGTTAAATGTAAGGGATGGCTGATGCCAAGATTCGCGTACTTGTGGCAAAGCCCGGTCTTGACGGCCACGACCGCGGCGCCAAGGTGATCGCGCGCGCCTTACGAGACGCGGGCATGGAAGTGATCTATACCGGCCTGCGGCAGACCCCGGAAATGATCGTCAGCGCGGCCTTGCAGGAAGATGTACAAGTCATCGGCCTGTCGATTCTCTCCGGCGCGCACAATGCGATCGTGCCACGGGTAATGGATCTGCTCCGGCAAAATCAAATGGATGATGTGCTCGTGCTCGTCGGCGGCATTATTCCCGATCAGGATATCGACAACCTCAAGAAGCAGGGTGTCGCCGCGATTTTCCAGCCAGGAACGGCTATGGACGACATCGTACAGTTCATTCGATCGAAGGTAAGGGGCGCGGGCGTAACTTTCGCAGGATGATTGGGGATTTACCTTGATCGCATCCCCATTCTTTTCTTTGCAATGTGCTGACCACGTCTGCGTTCTGCACCTCCAATCCCCCGACGGCACCAATCGCCTGACCCGCCATTGCGTGATTGCCCTGAGCAACGCATTGAACCAACTTGCAAACGATTCCACGCCAGTTGTCATCACAGGAAATGTCCGCTTCTTCTCGGTGGGAGCAGACCTGGCTGAAATTAGGGCGCTTGATACAACATCAGCTTACGAATTTTCTAAGACCGGACAGAACCTAATGGCCGCGATCGAACACTTCCCTGCTCCTGTCTATGCGGCAGTTTCGGGATACTGTATGGGAGGAGGTCTGGACCTGGCGCTTGCCTGCCATTGCCGGATTGCCACGCCTAACGCGATTTTTGGCCATCGCGGGGCAGCCTTGGGATTGATTACCGGATGGGGCGGAACCCAGCGCTTGCCGAGGCTTATCAGCAAGGGACGCGCTTTGGAGATATTTGTTACGGCTGAGAAGATCAACGCGCAACGGGCTCTCGAAATCGGATTGATCGATGCAATTGCGGACAATCCGGTTGCAGAGGCGACTGGCATGCTTGCCAAAGTTGGCACACCGACGCGGTTCTGAACATACCGGATCAAGTGTCTCCTCTCCGTTGCGCGCCGCTCGCCGGCTGGTATACCGTAAACAGTCCGAACTCTTCCGCCATGGCCGAGCGCAGCGAAGCGGTTTCCGATCAGACCTCAACGCCGTCAAACATTCTGACGACGAAGATTGACCCCACTTCCGCGCGATTCGAAGCCAACATGCGGTTTCTCGCCGATCTCATGTCCCAGGTCCGCAATGAAGGCGAAGCGATCTGCCAAGGTGGAGGCGCCAAAGCAATTGAAAATCAGCACGCCAAAGGGCGTCTAACAGCGCGGGAGCGCATCGAGTTGCTGGCAGATCCGGAAACGTTCTTTGAGCTGGGAATTTACGCCGCGCACCGCATGTACGAAGAATGGGGTGGCGCTCCGGCTGCCGGAGTGATCACTGGGCTGGCGCGCATCGAGACCCGCATGGTGATGATCATCGCCAATGACGCCACCGTGAAAGCCGGCGCATTTTTCCCGATGACCTCGAAGAAGGTGATTCGCGCCCAGAATATCGCCATCGAAAACCGCATCCCGACGATCTATCTCGTCGACTCTGCCGGTGTTTTTTTGCCGCTACAGGAAGATGTTTTTCCTGACACGGACGATTTCGGCCGCGTCTTTCGCAACAACGCAGTCATGTCGGCGATGGGCATTCCCCAGATTGCAGCCATCATGGGGATGTGCGTCGCCGGCGGCGGGTATCTGCCGGTGATGTGCGATCACGTTCTGATGACCGACGGCAGCGGATTATTTCTTGCCGGACCGGCACTCGTGCAGGCCGCGATCGGCCAGAAGGTTTCTGCGGAAGATCTCGGGGGAGCTGCGATGCATTCTGCCATTAGCGGCACCGTCGATTTTCATGAGCCCGATGACAAAGCTTGCATCCGCCGCATTCGTTCGATCGTCGAAAAATGGGGATACCGGCGGCTCTCGCCTTGGGACCGAAAAAAGCCAGTCGAACCGGCGTTGGCCGCGGAAGAAATCTATGGCGTTTACGATTCCTCGCCTGCCCGTCCTTATGACATGAAGGAAATCCTGGCCCGCGTGCTAGATGGCAGCCGCTTCGACGAATATAAACCCGAATACGGCAAAACCCTGATCTGCGGCTATGGGCGCATCGGCGGCTTCGCCGTCGGGATTGTGGCTAATCAGAAACTGCACGCTCAACAGACCGATCATGAGGGCCATAAGCGCGTCGAATTCGGGGGCGTGATCTACACCGAATCCGCGGAGAAAGCCTCGCGCTTCATCATGGACTGCAATCAGAATCTGATTCCGCTGATTTTCTTCCACGACGTCAATGGTTTCATGGTCGGCCGCGACGCGGAGTGGAGCGGAATTATCAAGGCCGGCGCGAAGATGGTCAATGCAGTTTCGAATTCGGTGGTTCCAAAAATTGCCGTCATTGTGGGGGGATCGTTCGGAGCCGGCCACTACGCCATGTGCGGCAAAGCATACGATCCGCGCTTCATGTTCGCCTGGCCAACTGCGAGATACGCCGTGATGAGCGGCGATTCCGCGGCAGGAACCCTGGTGGAGATCAAAGTGAAGCAACTCGAGCGTGGCGGCAAGAAACTGAGCGACGAGGAAAAAAGAGAACTGCACGAATCGGTGAAGCGCACTTACGACGAGCAAACCGATCCACGCTACGGGGCGGCGCGGCTGTGGATCGATAGGATCATCGATCCGATGGAAACGCGCGATGCGATTATTCAGGCTCTCGAAGCCGCCGCGCTGAATCCGGATGTGCCCGAGTTTAAAGTGGGAGTGCTGCAAACATAGGGACTGAATAATTGGTGATCGAGCCATTTGCGATCTAGTTCACCCAAATGGATCATTCAATAGCTCAATGACTCAATATGGCTGACCCAGTCAAACTGATCGAATGTCCGCGAGATGCCTGGCAAGGGTTGAAGGGACTAATTCCGCCTGACATCAAGCGAGCATATCTGCAAGCTTTGATCAGCGCAGGATTCAAGCATATCGACGCCGTTTCTTTCGTGTCCCCGCAAGTCGTACCCCAGATGGCGGATTCGGAGGAGGTATTGAAAGAACTGGATCCGCCTGATGATGTTGAGATCATTGGGATCGTGGTGAATGAAAAAGGCGTGCAGCGCGCGATCGAGACACAGGCGGTGCGCACGCTCGGCTTTCCCTATTCGATTTCCGAAACTTTTCTGCGCAAGAATCAAAATCAATCTCCGGACGGCGCGCTGGAGGAACTGGAAAAGATTCAGAAGAAAGCTGACGATGCCGGGCTTGATTTAGTGGTCTATATTTCGATGGCGTTTGGCAATCCATATGGTGACCCGTGGAGCGCAGATGAAGTGCTTGAAGCAATCGGATTGCTCGAGTCGGAAGATGTTCGCATGATTTCGCTCGCCGATACAGTCGGCGTGGCGACAGCGCCGCAAATCGGTGGTCTGATTGGTGCGGTGATGGCGCGTTACGATTACCTTGAGATTGGCGTCCACCTGCATAGCCGCCCCGATCAAGCTGGCGACAAGATTCTTGCAGCCTACGATTCGGGTTGCCGCCGCTTTGATTCTGCGCTTGGCGGATTGGGTGGATGTCCGTTTGCGCAGGATGCACTGGTTGGGAATATTGCGACGGAAAAAGTGATTGCGGAATTGAAGGGGCATGGTGCCGAATTGCCGCCGCTGAAATCTCTTGACGCTTTACTGCGAGCCACCAGCGAACTGGAAGCTCGGTTTACCCGGGCGGTTGCAGCAAGCTAATTCTTTTATGAACTACCAGACGGTTGACCTCGCCTACGATTCCCGCATCGCAACCATCAAGCTGAATCGTCCCGAGAAGCGAAACGCCATCAGCTTCGAATTGATCGACGATCTGCTGCGCGCATTGAACGAAGTCGAAAAATCGGATGCGATTGTCGTCATTTTGACGGGCGCGGGCAAGGCTTTTTGCTCCGGGATGGATCTCGAAAATCTTAAAGCGCTGCTCGGCCGCACTCCGGAGCAAAATCTTAAAGATTCTGAAACCATGGTCCGACTCTTCCGTTCGCTCTATGAATTTCCCAAGGTCACGATTGCCGCGGTTAATGGTCCCGCGATTGCAGGCGGGACTGGTCTGGCTCTGCTGTGCGATTTCACGCTCGCCGCACCCGAGGCCAAATTCGGCTACACGGAGGTTCGCATCGGGTTTGTGCCCGCAATCGTCTCAACCTTCTTGCTGCGCCAGACCGGCGAAAAATACGCGCGCGATCTTTTGCTGACAGGCAGAATCTTTGACGCGCACGAAGGAGCGCGTCTGGGATTGATCAACGAAATCGTGCCCGTAGAAAATCTGATGCCGCGTGCCCGCGAACTGGCATCGCAATTAATGGAGAACAGCCCCTCCTCGCTCCGCGCGACCAAGAAGCTGTTGAATGAACACTCGCGTGCCGAACTCGATGCGCAGATTTCATCAGCGATCCGCGAAAACGCGGCCGTAAGAACCACCGCCGATTTTCGCGAAGGCATTAACTCGTTCCTCGAGAAACGAAAGCCTGCGTGGAGCGGAAAATGAATTCGCCCCGTCGGGAAGTGAACGAAACCCGGTTGCGCGTTCGCTATGCGGAGACCGATCAAATGGGAATTGTGTATCACTCAAACCATTTCATCTGGTTCGAAATCGGCCGCGTCGAACTCATGCGGCAACTCGGATTCTCCTATCGCGAGATGGAGAAGGAAGATGAACGCTGCGTCGCCGTGGTCGAAGCCAAATGTCGTTATCGCGCCCCTGCACGGTACGACGAAGAGATTCTGGTGCGCACGTGGCTGCTGAATGTAAAGGAGTCGGTGATCCATTTCGGATACGAATTGCTGCGCGCGCAGGAAGGAACTTTGATTGCCGAAGGCGAAACCACGCACATAGTCACCGATCTCAACATGAAAGTTGCCGTGCTGCCGGAGAGGTACCTGGAAAGATTCCGCGCGGCGGCAGGAAAAGATTCTTCGGCCGTCCGAACTGGAAACTAGAGACAGGAAGCAAATCTTGAACGCCCTTCACATTAACGGCAACGATCTTACCCTGGAAGCGGTGCGCGAGGTTGCGCTGGAACGCCGGCCGGTACTGCTCGCCGCAGACGCGCGCGAACTGGTCGATGGCGCTCGCGCCGTGGTTGAAGAAATCGTTACGGGGAACAAACTGGCCTATGCGATCACCACCGGCGTCGGCAAGCTAAGCGATGTTCGCATCGCCGGCGATCAGATTCGCGAGTTACAAATCAATCTGGTGCGTTCTCACTCTGTCGGAATCGGCGAACCGCTTGCCGCGCCGGAAGTCCGCGCCATGATGTTGCTGCGCGCCAACTCCCTCGCTAAAGGCTATTCCGGCGTGCGCGCCGCGGTCATCGACATGTTATGCGAGATGTTGAATCGGGGCGTCACTCCTTTCGTTCCCTCGCAGGGCAGCGTGGGCGCGA
>JASHNX010000160.1 GCA_030041415.1 Candidatus Sulfotelmatobacter sp. | reverse complement strand
CCATGCGAATCGAAGGCGAGGGCGTAGACGATGTCATCGTGAGAAGACCAGAGCCGCGTGGGAGAACCGTCAGGAGCAAGGCGATAGATGTCGGAGCCGGCGCCGCTGGCTCCGGGAAATGGAAATGGCCCAGACAAAATCGGTGTAGCTGGCGCCGGACTCATGGTCATTCCCGGAACCTGCGGCGTAGAGGTGGCGGGAGCGGGGCTCGATTGAAGAGCCACAATCGCGGCCGCGGCTGCGGAAGAAAGCGATGCGGAGCTTCGTTTTTCGCCGACGCCGGCTGCGTAAATATTCCCTGAAGAATCGAGAGCCAGGGCGGTGATTTCCTTCTTGGGCGCACTGTACAGCACGAAGCCTTCGCCGGAGGGAGAGATGCGATAGATCAAGCCGCTGCCATCGGACCCGGCGATCAGATTGCCGTCGGCATCGACCGCGAGCACGCGAATGTGGGTTTCGTCGCTCTTGAAAAAGACCGAGTGCTCGCCGCCCGGCGTGACGCGATAGATTTCTCCATGATCGCCGGTCGCCACGTAGAGATTTCCGTTTTTGTCCAAGGCCAGATCCCAGATGTATTTTGTGCCCGGCTCGAAGTAAACGGAAGAACTCCAGGAGGGGTCCAAGGCCGGCTTGGCAGCGTCTTTACTGCCTGAGCTGTCTGATTTGTCGCCTGAAATCTGGTGCGCAGAGTCGCGGGTGCGTCCTGCATTGTGCTGCAGCTTGTAAACTTTGCCGTCGGGCGCGGTGGCTGCGTAAATTACCGCGCCCGGCCCGGTGCGCAGGGCTTGAACCTGGAGTTCTTTGGGTTCGAAGATGATGGTCGACTCGCCGTTAGGCGCAATTCGATAGACGCGGGCTGGAGCCCCTGCGGCGACATAAACGATGCCTGCGTCATCAGCCGCGAGTGCCCAGATGTAGGTCGAAGGTGTCGCATAAAGAGGCTTGAACGTGGGCGCCAATGCCAGACCACCGGTGCTGGAAATAGCCACCCCGGTCGGCGTGCCCTTGATCAGATCTTCGAATTTCGATTGCTCCCAGAGCCGCGTACCCTCGGCATAGGCTGTCGACAGGAGCCCGTCGTGAGCCAAATTTATGCAAAGAAAAGCGGCAACAAAAAACAAGAAGAGCTTCCGCGCATTCTGCAATCTCATACCTCGAAGACTTGATTGTCGGGATTGGTTTCAGGTTATCACGGTTGAGCGGGTTGGAAGGGAGACGGCTGTCGCGGCATGGTCCGAAAGTTTTAGGGCAATGCCGGGTCGGCCGTATCTTAAAATATCGGCGATTCGACGTGATATCGTAAGGTTTTATGCCGTTTGCGCGCCAGGATCTACTTCGCCTGCTCGCCCACAAGTCCTTTAAGCTGGGAGAGTTCAAGCTTTCGTCGGGGGGCACAAGCGATTACTACATCGACTGCCGGACCACAACTCTCGACGCCAAAGGCGCGCGGCTGACAGGCGAAGTGTTTGCCGAAGAGATTCGCCAGCATGGATGGAGGGCGAAAGCGATCGGAGGCCTTACGATGGGAGCCGACCCGATCGTCACAGCGGTTTCGGTGGTGACCGGAGAAATGCACGGTTTTCTGGTGCGCAAAGCGGAGAAGCAGCACGGGACCGGGCAACGGATCGAAGGTTTTCGCGAACAAGGCGCGCCGGTGGTGATTGTCGACGATGTGTGCACGACGGGAGCATCGACCGTGCAGGCGATCGAGGCGGCGCGTGAGTTTGGGTTTCGCGTGGTGGGCGCAATGTGCCTGGTCGAGCGCGAAGAAGCCAAGGGACGGCCAAACGTCGAGAAAGCAGCCTCGCCGGCGCCGTTTGTTTCGATCTTTACTGCAAACGACGTTCGCGCTGAACACGTTCTGCAGACGGATGACACGCAGCCCGTGATTTTTGCGGTTGCGGCAACCTGCGAGATTTGCGGAAGTCCAGCGGTCACAAATATTCCGCGCAATCGCTGCGCGGCGCACAAAATGTGACGAATGTCTTCTTAAATACAACAACAAGCGAGCGATGGCGATTCAATGATTCAGACTCTTGAATGGACAGAAGAGGGTGTGCGCTTCATCGATCAGACGAAGCTGCCGACGGAAGAAGTTTACGTCACTTCCAAAACCTATCAGCAGGTTGCGGACGCAATCCGAACCATGATTGTACGCGGAGCGCCGGCGATCGGCGTGGCTGCGGCGATGGGAATTGCGCTGGGAGTGAGAGACTCCAAAGCCGAGACCGTTGCCGGACTCAAGCAGGATTTCGATCACATCTGCGAGGTGATGGGCCAGACGCGACCTACCGCGGTGAACTTGTTCTGGGCGATTCAGCGCATGCGGGAGAAATTCGAGCGTTTGCGGGTCCGGCCGATTTCGCAGATCAAGGAGGAATTGATTGAAGAAGCCAAGCGCATGCACGCTGAAGATATTGCTGCGAACCGGGCGATGGGAAATCATGGCGCCACGCTCATGCCGAACTCCGGGGGCGTGTTAACGCACTGCAATGCCGGAGCGCTGGCAACCGCGGGTTATGGCACCGCGCTCGGCGTGATTCGTGCCGCAATCGAGCAGGGCAAGAAGATTCACGTCTACGCCGACGAGACCCGGCCGTTTTTGCAGGGCTCGCGGCTTACGGCGTGGGAATTGATGAAAGACGGAATTCCTACGACGGTTATCTCCGATAACATGGCCGGGGCGATGATGCGGCAGGGCAAGATTGGAGCAATCGTGGTGGGTGCGGACCGAATCGCGGCGAACGGCGATGTTGCGAACAAAATTGGGACCTACACCGTCGCGGTGCTCGCCAAGGAAAACAACATTCCTTTTTATGTAGCCGCTCCAATTTCAACGGTCGATCTGGCTTGCCCCGACGGAAACAAGATTCCCATCGAGCGGCGAAACGCCAGAGAAGTAAGCCATATCGCGGGAAAGCAGATGGTCCCGGATGGAGTCTCGATTGAAAATCCCGCCTTCGATGTGACGCCGGCAAAGTATGTCACTGCGATTGTCACGGAGCGGGGAATCGCGCGTGCGCCTTACGAAGAGTCGCTGCGAAGCCTGGCCGACGCAGATGCGAAGGTCCAAGTGTAAGAGCCAGAGTATTCGAGAATACCGGTTTACTGAGCCCTTGCGGGGGTTTGCCGACGGCGGGCGGGAAACTTCTCTTCCGCCATTCCGCATCCAACCTGTGATACAGGTCACAGCAGCAGTCTGATCTAGGACCTAAGCTTATAACTGAGCGAAGCGTGCTGCGGCGTGGCCGATGGTAACAAGCGGATCGATTGACTCCATTGAGTGAATTGAGTCATGGTTCATCCGTGCCATAGGAGGCTTCTTCTTAATGTGAGAAGATGGCGGATCTACCGTGCCGGCCTGGATCGGCTAGGGCCGCGGCATGATGGACCCTGGCGGAGGGCGCGTGCATCTAACTGAGATGCGAAGTGAAGGAGAATCAGTGCTTCGCGTCCGGGGATTGAAGAAGGTTTTCCGGTCCGGCGAATCGGATCTGGTGCTCTTTGAGAATTTATCGTTCGAGGTGAAGCGGGGCGAGATGATCGCCATCGTCGGCGAATCAGGAGCGGGCAAGACCACTTTGCTGCACATCCTGAGCGCGCTTGATCGGGCTTCGGCGGGTAACGTATACTGCGCGGAATTGAAGCTGAATTCGTTATCGGCGGACGAAGCGGCTCGTTTTCGCAATCGCGACGCCGGGTTCGTGTGGCAATTCCATTATCTGCTCCCTGAATTCACGGCGGCTGAAAACGTCGCTATGCCCTTGCTACAGCGCGGCAAAAGCTGGGCGGAGGTCGGGCCCGAAGCTTTGCGATGGCTGCGGGAAGTAGGGCTCGAAGCGCGCGCGCACCATCGATCCGGAGAGCTTTCGGGCGGCGAGCAGCAAAGAGTTGCGCTGGCGCGAGCTCTGATCACGGGCCCGAAGCTGTTGCTTGCAGACGAGCCAACCGGAGATCTCGATGGTCGGACGGCTGAAGGGGTATTTGAGCTGATCGCGCGATTGCATCGCGAGCACGAACTCACCTCGATCATCGCAACCCACAACCTCTCGTTCGCGCGCCGCTGCCACCGGGTCTTGCGGCTGGAACGGGGCCGGGCGGAAGAAATCAGCCCGGAGACGTTGCCTGCGTAATCGCAGATGAGTTACAAAGGTCAGAATCGATTAAGACAGACGGAGTGCAAGAAATGGTTCGAATCGCCATCAAGGAGGATTTAGACAGGTTCCTTCGGTAACATGGCAAAAACGTTGGAGTACTTGGGTTCGGTGGCCGTTTGATTGCATAATGAGCGGGTAACGGGAGCCGGATCAGGTGAGGGCGATCAACAGTTCAGGGTTTCGGTAGGCCGACAAAGCCAAGTGCCTTCTCGGCCGGACCGCAGGGGGAAGGGCATATGTTTGAACGTTACACGGAGAAAGCCAGGCGCGTGATCTTTTTCGCGCGCTATGAAGCAAGCCAGTTCGGGTCTCCTTATATCGAGACCGAGCATTTGCTGCTCGGCCTGCTGCGCGAAGACAAAGCCCTGACCAACCGATTCCTGCGGTCGCACGCCTCCGTGGAATCCATCCGCAAACAGATTGAAGGCCATACCACGATTCGGGAGAAAGTCTCGACCTCCGTCGATCTCCCGTTGAGCAACGAATGCAAGCGGGTGCTGGCCTACGCTGCCGAAGAAGCCGAGCGGCTTTCGCATCGGCACATTGGAACGGAACATCTATTGTTGGGGCTGCTGCGCGAAGAGAAATGCTTTGCGGCAGAGATTTTGCACGAGCGCGGTTTGCGGCTTTCGACCATCCGTGAGGAATTGGCGCGTACTACTCAGGAAAAAGCCCAGCCGCAGCGCCAGCGTGAGTCTTCGCTATTGAGTGAATTTTCACGCGACCTGACTCAGGCCGCGATGGATAGCCAGCTCGATCCGCTGGTGGGCCGCGACGGCGAACTGGAACGCGTAGTTCAGATTCTTTGCCGCCGCACCAAGAATAACCCAGTTCTGATTGGCGAGCCGGGAGTGGGCAAGACTGCGATTGTGGAAGGCCTGGCGCAGCGGATTGCGGACGGCGAAGTCCCATCGTTCCTGGCGGAAAAGCGAATCCTCGCACTCGATCTTTCGCTGATTGTCGCGGGAACGAAATACCGCGGTCAATTCGAAGAGCGTTTGAAGACCATCATGAAAGAGCTGATGGAATCGCAGAATTCCATCATCTTTATCGACGAATTGCATACGTTGGTGGGCGCGGGCTCGGCGGAAGGCTCGCTGGATGCGGCGAATATCTTAAAGCCCGCACTATCTCGCGGCGAGATTCAGTGCATCGGCGCGACGACCCCGGGTGAGTACCGCAAATCAATTGAGAAAGATCGTTCACTTGAGCGTCGCTTCCAGGCGGTCAAAGTTCCGCCGCCGAGCGAAGCGGATGCGGTAAAGGTTTTGTTCGGCATTAAAGACCGCTACGAGAAATTCCATGCGGTTACCTATACCGACGACGCGATCAACTTTGCAGTGTCGCACTCGAACCGTTACATTCCTGACCGCTTTTTGCCTGACAAGGCAATTGACCTTGTCGATGAAGCCGGCGCGCGCGTAAAACTGCGTCAGACGTCTCAGCCGGAAGAAATCAGTGAAGTGCAGAAGCGGATCAAGTTCATTGTTCACCGCATGGAGAACGCCATCGCGAACCATGAGTTCGAGAAGGCGCGTTTCTACTCGGACGAAGAACGCAAAGAGCGCGAGAATCTGCGTGCGTTGCGCGAGAAATATCATCTCGATGAATCATCCACCGGCGTAGTCGGACGCGAAGACATCGAAGATGTAGTTTCGCGATGGACAGGTGTTCCCATCACTTCGATTAAAGAAGAAGAAACCCAGAAGCTGCTGCGCATTGAAGAGGAACTGCATAAGCGCATCATTTCGCAGGACCGGTCGATCAGCGCTTTGGCCCGAGCTATCCGCCGTTCGCGGGCAGGATTGAAGAGCCCGAATCGTCCGATCGGATCGTTCCTGTTCCTGGGACCGACCGGCGTCGGCAAAACTGAAGTTGCGCGCACGCTGGCGCAATTCATGTTCGGCACAGAAAAAGCTCTGGTGCGGTTCGACATGTCGGAATTCATGGAGAAGCACTCGGTCTCGAAGCTGATCGGTTCGCCTCCGGGATACGTTGGCTACGAAGAGGGCGGCCAACTGACAGAACGTGTCAAGCGAGCGCCATATTCTGTCGTTCTGCTCGATGAAATCGAGAAGGCGCACCCCGACGTGTTTAACATCCTGCTGCAAGTTTTTGAAGATGGCCAGTTGACGGATGGCTTGGGAAACACGGTCGATTTCAAAAACACGATTCTGATCATGACATCGAATATCGGCGCGCGGCACCTCCAGAAGCGCGAGGGCTTCGGCTTCCAGTCGACTGCGGACGACATGGTTTCGAGCAAGGTGGAGGAACTGGTGAAGGGCGAAGTGAAGCGCACCTTCAATCCGGAATTCCTGAACCGGCTGGACGAGATCATTCTGTTCCAGGCTTTGAGCGAGTCGGATCTGATCCAGATTCTCGAGCTCATGGTGACGCAGCTCAACGCGAATCTGGCGCAGAAGTCGATTACGGTGACGGTCGCCGACGAAGCGAAGAAGTGGATTCTCAACCAGACGCTGACTGACCGCTCCTATGGAGCGCGTCCGCTGCGG
>JASHNX010000159.1 GCA_030041415.1 Candidatus Sulfotelmatobacter sp. | reverse complement strand
TTTGAAGTTGAACCGGAGGAACTACGGTCTTCTTTGCGAA
This sequence comes from Candidatus Sulfotelmatobacter sp., assembly GCA_030041415.1. Taxonomy (GTDB): domain Bacteria; phylum Acidobacteriota; class Terriglobia; order Terriglobales; family Acidobacteriaceae; genus Sulfotelmatobacter. The sequence continues at coordinate 16,194 of JASHNX010000159.1, read as the reverse complement.
AGATTGCCCAAGAGGCCAAACGGGATGTGGTGGTTCCACTTGCTTCGCTCATCGACTCGGTAACTGGAGGACGAGCCGTGATCGAGGCAGTGTGCCGCGCCCGGGATGAGGTCTCGCGCAAGAAGGCGAAAACTCGCGACGCTCTCGAGTTGATTGCCAGACAATTCAAACTTGACCTGAACTCTGCGGCTCTACAGACGGCACTGAAATTTGCCGCCGAATGGGAAACCAAGCCCACGACGAAGACCAAAGAGCTTGGCGAGTGGATGGAATATCTCGAATACTTTCGTCAAGCCGGCGGCGTGATTCCCATGACGGCGAACACCGACGAACAGGCGGTTCGCCTAACGACCGCGCATGGGGCCAAAGGTCTCGAGTTCACGCACGTTTTCATTCTGCGAGCCGCCAGCAACTCGTTTCCTACTCATTACCGTGAGAGGCTCGTCGAGTTTCCGAAAGAGCTGCGCGATCCGGATTCCGCCGCTGCGGGAGACGACAAAAAGCTTCACGAGCAGGAAGAGCGCCGCTTGTTTTATGTAGCCATGACTCGAGCGAGAGATTCGCTGCACATCTATGGCAAGCAGGGAATCGGCAAAGATAAGACGCCGGCAGGCATCATGCGCGAGCTGATCGGCAACGCCAAGCTTAAACCGTGGCTAAGGTTCCGGCCCGCGCTGCCGTTGCAACCCGAACTGATTTCGCTCGCCGCTGTGGGGGATGATGCTGCCGCAGGAGCATCCCACTTGCCTCGATGGCTGGCGCTTCCGCCAGTCGATGGCCTTGCTACCCGGTTGAGCGCCAGCGCCATCGAGGCCTATGAGACATGCCCTTTGCAGTTCAAGTTTGAGCGCGAATGGAAATTGTCGCGCCAACTCCACGCCGCAGCACAATACGGGGCGGCAATGCATCGTGTGCTTCGCACCTACTTCGATTCCATCCGCCTCAACCGCACGCGAACCGACGAGGAATGGCTGCATCTCTTTCGTGACGATCTGGCTTCGTGTGGGATCGAGGACGAATATCAGCGTGAACTCTACCTGCAGCAAGGTATTCGGCAACTGAGCGACTTTCTGGCGGCAAGCCATTCATCTCCTATGCCTGACGTGCTTCATACCGAAGAGTGGTTCGAAGTGCAGATCGGCGGGACAAAGCTTGCCGGCCGGATCGATCGGATCGATCGCGCCCACGATGGCAGCGTCCATATCGTCGACTACAAGACAGGGAAGGCCCGCTCGCAGGAAGATGCCGACGAAAGCCTTCAGCTTTCCATCTACGCGATGGCTGCGCAGGAAAAGTGGGGATATCGCGTCGGGGAGTTGACATTTCAGAATCTGGAAGGCAACGTCGCCGTCGTATCAGGACGCGATGAATTTCAACTCGAGCGAGCGCGCGAGCGCGTGAAAGAGGCTGCCCGCAATATCGCCGACGGAAATTTTCAGCCGGAGATCGGGTTCCACTGCAACTTCTGTTCGTTTCGTGGATTGTGTCCGGCGCGAGAAAAGCCTGTACCAAGGAGCTAGTCGGCTGCAACGCGATAGTCCAATCTAGGATCCTGCGGTTGAACTCGCTCGCACAAGAACTCACGATAGCGGCCGGCTCCAGCTCGCCATGGAGACATCGCCTTATTCACCAGACGGAATCCTTCCATCGAGAAAGTCGACGCAGGAATCTCCGTGTGTCCCAGCGCGTGGTAAGGCTTATCGCTATTCTCGTGCAGGAAGTATTTTCTGCAAGTCCGGCCAATCTGCGCCAGGTATTCACGAATTGTCTCCAGCCTCATCTCCGAGAGGCTGTGAGTGTTCACGAAGATGTCAACCGAATCTTGCGGCAAGAGCGGGAGACAGAAATTCGGATAAAGGATTGCGTCGTATTGTTCGATATTCGCAAGTACAGTCTCCGGAGGTTGTTCACCATACAGCGCAATTTTGCGATCGGGCAGCGTAGTGCAAATCCAATACGAGGCCAAGAGCAGAATTTCCGGCAGGTCAAAATCCACGTAGTGAACGTCCGAGTGCTTCAGAGCGAAATAAGCGACATCTCCCCAGCCTCCGCCAATTTCGACGATCACCCCTTTTCCATCAATCAGCGCCACAGCCTTCTCGGCTGTGTAGTGGTGACGAAAGTTTGCGGGAACCGCCAGCGTACCCTCGATGAAATAACCGAAAGGATTTCCGGCCCACGGCACGCGGATGGCTTCGACGGTTTTTCCGGTGAGCTCTGTCCACACTCGATAGTCGTGCAGCATCGAGTTCACGAATAACGTGCGCGTCATCAAGTTGTGGGCTGAGACCCGCAGATCTGGGGGAGTTGCATAGTCGCACAGGCCGGCGAACGCCTCTTCGTCGCGGAAGAAAGATGCCAGGACTTCCCCCATCGATCCTCGATCACGGAATGCACTTAGCTTCGATTCGATGAGTGCAGTCCATTGCCCATTTGGCTGGTACTCGCCGCCGGCAGATTGCTGATCACGCTTGGCGGCATCATACGCGTCGAGAACCCGCCCGACCAATTGTGGAGAAACCGGGCAGCGCCGATCTTTCAAACCTTCATCGAGCGACTTAAATGAAGCGAGAGGTTCGCGATAAAAATCGTGGAGAGTGTCGGTCAACGTCCGAATCTTGCGAACCAACGCAGCAATCAACGTTCGGCCTCCGAGTGTCTTGAATGAATGCCATTCTATCTATGGAGCGGAGGAAAAACTGCTGGATTGAACTTGCTTGATCAAAAACTTGGGGGACGCCTTTGCGTCCCCCGTCTCGACTTAAAACTCACGTCGTTAGTGCTTCTTTTTCTTCTTTGCCTTTTTCTTGGTTGCCATTGTTCTATTCTCCCTTCCATTGTTCATGGAAAAATCTGCAACGAATGTTTTGTTGCAACTTATTGATTGTATAGAGTCATTGAAAAACGAAGTCAAGAGAAAAATGAACGTTCGATAGCGTGCGGTGTTGTACCAAAGTCACACAAGAATAAAATCTGCAAGCAGAAAAAATCCGCGGGGGAAATTCGCCACGCGATTTTTAGCGGCCGCAGTTCTACGGCGGAGCGGCTTTCTGATCATTTCCCGCGCAGCGGCACGCCCGACAGCGAAATCGATAGCGCTCGTCATTCATCGTGGGTGACGCGAGACTTTGTCGTTTTGGCGCGGTTGCGCATCTATAATGGTGATTGCGAAATCTCGCGGGAGCATGATCAATGGCGGCTTTCGATGATGTTGTCATCATTTCCGGGTGTCGAACGGCGGTTGGGAAATTTCAGGGTGCGCTGTCTGATTTAAGTGCTCCGCAGTTGGGAGCGATCGTTGTGAGAGAGGCCGTCAAGCGTGCAGGACTGAATTCCGATCAGATCGACGAATGCATCATGGGCAATGTACTTCCCGCCGGGCTCGGGCAAAATCCCGCGCGGCAGGCGGCAATCTTCGGTGGATTGTCTCCTGCGACAGGTGCCATGACAATCAACAAGGTTTGCGGCTCCGGATTGAAGGCGGTCGCTCTGGCAGCGCAGGCGGTGCAGACGGGAAACAGTTCGATCGTTGTTGCCGGCGGGATGGAATCGATGACCAACGCACCCTATCTGCTTCCGCAGGCGCGCAAAGGCTATCGCCTCGGAAACGGCCAAGTGATCGACTCCACGGTGCACGATGGATTGTGGGACGTTTACAACGACTATCACATGGGCATCACCGGCGAGAATGTTGCCGAGAAATATGGCATTACTCGGGAGGAGCAGGACGACTTCGCCGTCAACTCTCATCGCAAAGCGGTCGCGGCAATGAAGGAATGCCGTTTCAAATCGCAAATTGTGCCCGTCGAAATTCCCGCAAAGAAGAAGGGGGCAGACGCAGTCATTTTCGATCGCGATGAGTCGCCCCGCGAGGACACGACTATCGAAACACTGCGTAGCTTGAAACCCGCTTTCAAGAAAGATGGAACTGTAACCGCCGGCAACGCTCCTGGAGTAAACGACGGTGCAGCTGCAGTCGTGGTCACTAGTGCCAAGCGTGCAGGTGAACTAGGAGCGAAGCCCATGGTTCACATCATCGCCCAAGCGACCAGCGGAGTCGAACCCAAATGGGTCATGCTGGCTCCGGTAGATGCGGTGAGAAAAATCTATGAGAAAACGGGTTGGACGAAAGACGACGTGGATCTGTACGAACTGAACGAAGCATTCTCTGTTCAGGCGCTGGGCGTCACGCGCGAGCTTGGCTTGGATCTGAGCAAGGTCAATGTGAACGGGGGAGCTGTGGCGATCGGGCATCCCATTGGAGCCAGCGGCGCGCGCGTGCTGGTTACTTTGATCTACGAGATGGCTCGCAGGAATGTGAAGCGGGGAATCGCTGCGCTTTGTTTAGGGGGTGGAAACGCAGTGGCAATGGCGGTCCAGCGAGACTAGCGTCAGTGTGCGACAGCCGCCGCGGCCTTTCTGAATGAGACCGTGAATAATGCTCCTCCGCCGGGAGCGTTTCCGGCCTCTATGGTTCCGTTGTGTTCGTTCAACACAGATTTGCAAATACTCAGGCCAAGTCCCGTTCCCCGTCCCGGGCGCTTCGTGGTATAGAACGGATCGAAGATACTCGTCAGAACGTCCGGCGGAATTCCCGGGCCATCATCCTGAAAGCTGACCGCAATCGTCTCTCCCCGGTCGGTGAGGCGAATGCGCAACGTGCCTTTCTCGCGCACTTCGCGAATCGCCTGCTCCGCGTTCAGAATTAAATTCAGGAACACCTGCATCAACTGCCGCGGATCGCCGCTTACGAAAGGCAGGCCGGGCTCCGGCAGGAAATCAACGGTGATGTTGTTTTTTCGCAGAGTGTAGGCATGCAGGTTTAATGTGCGTTCCACGACCTCGGCAAGATTAACGCGGGTTTTTTCGGGAGCTGGCGGGCTGGAAAAATACGTCAGGTTCTGCACGATCTCTGCGGCCCGCCTCGCTTGCTGCTGCAGGATGCCCACTTGTTTGCGGGCAGAATCGGCGCTCTGGCTGTCCTGGAGAAGTTCGCTCACTCCCAGAATGCTGGTCAGGGGATTGTTGAGTTCGTGTGCCACGCCTCCGATCATCGCGCCCATGGCCGCCAACCGCTCGCTCTGCACGATCTGCTGCTCGAGTTTTCTCTCAGTGGTGATATCTCGCACACATACGATAACCCCGGAGAGATTTGATTCTGCGTCAAAAAGCTGGCTGGCTGAAGCCCGCATGGTGCGCCAGCTTCCATTGCGATGCCGCGCACTATACTCCGCCGATCCGAACGTTTTGGCCCCTGAGATGATTTCCCGGCACAACACCGCTAGTTCTGACGACTGAGCTTCCATGTTAGAAATCGGTTTTCCGGCCAAATCCTCTGGCTGATAACCCAGAAGGTCGTGCACTCGCGCGCTGATGAAGGTGTATTTTTCTTCAAGATCGACCACGAGTATGAGGTCGGGGAAGCTTTCGAGAAGCCGCTGGCGGAATTCTTCCTGACGTACGAGTTGCCTCTCAAGCTTGCGCCGCTGCGTAATATCGACGAGAGTGCCCTGGTAACGAATCAGCTTGCCGGAAGTATCCCAGACAGCGCGCGAGGACTCCAGAAATTCCGCGGCTGTGCCGTCTTTTTTCCGCAGCGCAATTTCTCGCGTGCGAGTGCCACCGCGATCGTCCAATGCTCGGCCGAGTATGGGAGGCTGCGTGGGATCGGTGTTGAGATTTATTGGGTCGAGCGCCAGCAATTCTTCCCGGCTCGCATAGCCCAGATCATTCACCAGCGCAGGATTCACATCCAAAAGTTTTCCTTCGGGAGTGCTGAAATAGGCTCCTTCCTGCAGCGTCTCAAATAGTTCCGTGAAACGCATTTCCTTTTCATGCTGCCCGGTAACATCGCGTCCCAGCACACTGGCTCCGACCACTTCACCGCCCTTTACGATGGCATTCATGACGCAATCGAAATAAAGAGGGCGCGTGTTGTTCCTCAAGCGCACACGCACAGTACCCGCCCAGTGTCTTTTCTCCAGGAACCGCGCGAGTCCTCCATCGAGACTCTCGCGCCTGGGTTCTTCCAAAAATTCAAAGGCCTTTTTTCCCACGATAGCCGTGTAGGGAAGTCCCAGAAGTTCGCTGACGCGCTTGTTAACAGTTCGCAGTGTTCCATCCAAAGAGACCGCGCAGGCCGCATCTTCGAAAGAATCGATCAATTCTTTGAAGTTTCGTTGCGAGCGGGCGATCATCTCATTGAGTTGATCGAGTTGCTCCTCCGAGGGAGCCGCGCCCACATGCTCCTGCAAATCCCGCAGCAAGACCTTTAACTCGACAACTTCGCGACGCCTTCCGTAGGCATAAACTGCAAGGAGTACGGATAGAACCAGCACGCCTACGGCAGCCGGACCCAGATGGTAGGGCAATGTCTCTAGTCGTTCCCACGCGAGCGCGGCAAAGCCGGCAGCCAGCAAAACCATGAACAAGAGAATCCATCGCCATAACTGGGATTCCTCGCGCTCCAGGTTCTTAGGCACGGTTGGGCGTCGTGATGTCTCGGAAGGTTCTTGACTCATAGAGCTGGGTCGTCGCTGGAAATCGCAGTTGGCTGCACCAACTGAACGTCATTCTAATCTACCGCCGCAGACGGGAACGTTTCTGTTGGAAACTTTGGTACTCTGGCGCTTTTTGGTCGTTTTGGCGCCGCAGTGCGACCGGCGGAGGGCTCTCAGTTCATCGAGAAAATAACCCCTAACGTCTGGCTCTCAGCGGAGATCAATGGTACAGCTCCCGCTTGACTTCATCCAAGGCCGTAGTATCGTATGAGGGGTTTTGGCTCGGGTTTCTCGTCGGCTCGCCGCGCTTCATAGTATTTCTCTTGATTCCGAGTATTGAAGTCTGGGATTGAACCGTTCTCGATTTTTTTCATGAGGAGGAAACTATGGCCGCAAACCCGATTCCCATTTCTGAACTAACTTTCGAAACGATTAAGGATCCGGATGAAACTCTGATCCGCTGCACCGGCCGCATCGTTTCCGCAACTTCGAACGATCTGCAGAATACAGTTCGCGCCTTGATCCCGGGGACCAAGCGGTTGGTCCTCGACTTGACCAACGTCAGCTACATGGATAGCTCAGGTCTGGGCGCGCTGGTCGGCATCTACCTGACGGCCAAGAGGCAAGAATGTGAACTCAACCTGATCAACCTGAATCAACGTCTCAAAGAACTGTTCCGGCTTACCAGACTGGCGACAATTTTTGAAGGCCACGAAGACATGCTGGGGATGACCCCGGATTGATCGTGACGGAGAGTTTCCCACAGGCTGACTGTGATAGCTATCACAGCGGGGTCTGATTCGCGCGGCGTAACTTGAGCAGGTTCCCGGATGAGGCGTTGGTGTGCCCGTCGGCGGATTCCATGCTCTACAAAACTCTCAGCGCAGCGGTTTATGGCATTGATGCCAACATTATTCAAGTGGAAGTGGATTGCTCAGGTATTAAAACCGACCAGGATCACTTTCACACCGTCGGTTTGCCCGATGCCGCTGTGCGTGAGAGCCGGGACCGGGTTCGCGCCGCGCTGAAGAATTGTGGCTACGATATTCCGCCGACCCACATCACTATCAATCTAGCGCCCGCTGACATAAAAAAGGAAGGCTCGGGTTTCGACCTGCCGATGGCGCTGGGAATTGTTGGCGCCTACGGTGGATTGACCCGGAAAGAGATCGAAGATTCGCTGTTCATCGGCGAGTTGTCGCTCGACGGTGGAGTGCGGGGCATTCGCGGCACCCTCCCCATCGCGCTGGAAGCCCGATCGCGCAAAATTTCGCGACTCATCGTTCCTGAAGCCAATGCGCGCGAAGCCGCGATGGTCGGCGGAGTCGATGTTTATCCAGTGCGGTCTCTTCTCGATGTGATTCATTTCGTGAATTCTGGCAACGGCATTGCGCCTTTGAAAGCCGATGGCGACGCCTTATTGCGCGAATCGCAGGAATTTTTCGTCGATTTCAAAGATGTGCGGGGGCAGCAAACCGCCAAGCGAGCTATCGAAATCGCATGCGCCGGTGGACACAACATTCTGATGATCGGACCACCCGGCTCCGGCAAGACGATGCTCGCTAAGCGTATGCCGACGATTCTGCCGCCGCTTACGTTTGAGGAAGCGCTCGAGACAACCAAGATTCACAGCGTAGCTGGCATTTTAGAACCGGGGACTGGACTGGTCGGGAAGCGCCCATATCGCGCTCCCCATCACACGATTTCGGATGCCGGACTGATTGGGGGCGGCATGATCCCGCGCCCCGGCGAAGTCTCACTATCACACAATGGCCTGCTTTTTCTCGACGAACTGCCGGAGTTTCCCCGCAACGTTCTGGAAGTGTTGCGCCAGCCTTTGGAAGATGGCTCGGTGACCATCGCACGCGCTGCCATGTCGCTTACGTTTCCCGCGCGGTTCATGCTCGCCGCAGCCATGAACCCATGCCCTTGCGGCTTCCACAACGACCGTACACGCGAGTGCCAATGCACGGCACCCATGATTCAACGATACGTTTCGAAGATTTCCGGTCCGTTGATGGACCGCATCGATATCCACATCGATGTGCCCGCAGTGAACTACAAAGAAATGCGATCGACGAACGAACCGGAGAGTTCAGGGAAGATTCGCGAAAGAGTAGTCCGCACAAGAGAAAAACAGATCCAGCGCTTTACTGCGTCCCGCCAGAAGATTTACTGCAACGCGCAGATGTCTTCGCGCCACATTCGCATGTTCTGCGACCTTTCTGCGGATTGCGAGCGCCTGCTCGAGCGCGCCATGGCGCAGCAGGGGCTCAGTGCCCGCGCTCACGACCGCATTCTGAAAGTGGCACGCACGATCGCGGATATGGAGGACACGCCCGCGATCGAACCCAAGCACATCGCTGAGGCGATTCAGTACCGCTCGCTAGATAGAACGTACTGGACGTAAGCTGTATCGATCCCACCTAGCCGCGAGAAAACTCGTTTTCAAAATAAAAAGGCCGGGGATGGTTCCCCGGCTTTTGCCATGCTGAATGCGAACTGCCCGATTACTGGTTATCCCCGGTACCAATCACGCCAAACGACAGGCTATTGCATTGCCTCGGGTTCAACCCGAAGTCGGAGTCGCACCAATCGGCAAACGTGAATCCGAAATATGCCGAATTCAGGTAGATCGATTGGTTACTTTCGCGGCCACCGTACACGTTGTTCGTCCGCTGCGTGGAGTTGGAAACGAAAAATCTTCCAACGCTGCAACTTCCGTCCTGAGAGCCGTTGGTGCAAGTCGGTGTGACGTTGAACCAGTAGCTGCCGGCGCCCAGTGTCACTGGCGCCGAAAGCTGGATAGCGATGGAGTACTCGTTCAAGCCGATGAAATTGCGTCCGGTCGCCGCAACCTGGATGTTGCCGCTGCCGGAGGCGATATCCGTGCCCCCATCGCCCTCCGAAACTCCCTGCCGGATATCATACGTTCCGGTGACGGGATCGAAGTTCGCGTCTGCCTGCACGTTGAATAGAATGCCGGTAACATTCACGGTTGCCCCGGAAGGAACATTGAAGTTCCCATATGTTGAACTTCCAAACACGAGAAGGGTGTTTTCATCCGACAGCCCTGCGGCGTTGGGGTCCAAGGGGTTGAGGTCACCGCCATAGAATAAGCATGGATCGCACAGCGCGGGTGGAGTCCCTGCAGGCGCCATCTTGTACGGTTCATCGGGATTGCCGGCCAAATGTAGCGAGGGCGCCGGCTTCTGGGCTGCCATTGCCGAGAGTGTAAGCGCTACCACAAAAGCTGCTGCCAAAAGCGTCGTTTTCACTCGATTCCTCCTGTTCGATTTTTTTCGCTGTCTTTTCAGCATCCTCGGTTCCGCGAACCGCGCGCTGGAACCGTTTTCTGCGATTTCAGCCACAAGCGTTTCCTGCTATTCCGTTCCCCGCAGGCCAAACGACATGAAGGCGCACTGTTGAAGGTTAAATCCCAGTGCCGAATCGCACCAGTTTGCCCAGGTAAATCCGAAGAACGACGAATTCAGGAACATTTCATGTACTGGTTGCCAGGAATCGTGAACACCATTGGCAAAAGAGGTTGTGTTGGAAACAAACTGACGGAAGACGTTGCAGCTTCCATCCAACGTGTTGAGGCATTGTGGCTCGGCGTTGAACCAATATTGCCCCGGCGTCAGGGTCAGTGGAGTTGCCCACGAGACAGCAATCGTATATTCGTTGAGGCCGAGAAAGTTCCGGCCCGTGGGTTGCACCGCAATGGTTCCGCTGCCGGAACCGATGCTGGTTCCTCCGTTTCCTTCGGAAACGCCAGTGCGAATGTCGTAATTCGCGGAGAGCGGATCAAACGCAGCATCCGCTTGTACATTGAACACAATTCCGAAAACGCTCGCGGTTACGCCCTCGGGAATCACGACCGAACCATAGGTCGTAGAGCCGCCGAGAATGAGCAGAGTGTCTTCATCGGACATGCCGGCCGCATTCAGGCTAGATGTGTCCAGGTCTCCACCATAAAACAGGCACGGACTGCATAGTGCTGGAGGGGTGATGATTTTGCCGGAAGCGTGGGTGATAACAGCCGAATCGTCGCCCGCCCGATGAATGGACGGGGCTGGCTTTTTGGAGTTAGCAGCAACCGCGGAGAGGCTGAGCGCTACCACGAACGCAAAAGCGAAAAGCGTTGTTTTCACTATATTCCTCCTCTGGGTTTTTCCTTGCCGAGACAAGAACCGTTTCGCAAATCACCAAAAACGGCCTGCCGAGTGTAATGCTGGTGACGAAAGTAATTCAATGGAGAATAAAGTACCATCCGTCAGGAAGCGCTCCCGACAGGAGGTTTGCTCCGTTTGCGAATGGACTTTGCAAAATTCTTCATACAGTGCCCGCTGTAGATTGCAAGACTAATGGGCAATTTTGGCGAGCGTCCCAATTGGCAGTTCTCTTGGACATGCGGTAGCGGCTCATTTGAGCTTCTACCGCATACGCTCTTGAATTGACCCGCTGCCTTGTAACCTGCTATAAAGTCTCGTTTTGCACTTGCATGGGTGAGAATCGCTTTGGTTCTCCGCCCGGCCAGGCAAACTCCGACGCGGCCAAACTCCAACCCTGCCGTTCTAGGTTTTGCGGTGGAAGCGTGTTCGGAATTCCGGCAGCTGAATCTCTCGCACATTTGGCTTGGGCATGTTCGAACCAGGGATTCTTCGCCGGAATGTAGTGCCTAAACACGTTTGAAATTTTCCTGAAAAGCGAACATTGGAGGATTTGTTATGCGCACCTGGCTCGCCACTGCTGCGTTCCAAGGACGCCGTGCGGTGTCTGGTTTCCTGGCTGATCTGCTGACAAGGTTTTCCCTGCTGAAAAAAAGTTTTGCGCTGGCCGCGCTGGTTGCGCTCACGTCCGGCACGGTGCTGGCTCAACCGGCTTCCGAACCGGGCGGCGAAGCATCGCTGAAGCTTCCAGATCTTTCGCAGGTGAGCTTCTTATGGGGCATCAACGGCCATAACCTTTTACTGATTGGCATTCTGTTTTGCCTTTTCGGCTTCGTCTTCGGCATGACGATTTACTCGCGTCTGAAGAACCTGCCGGTGCATCGCGCCATGCGTGAAATTTCCGAGCTTATTTATGAGACCTGCAAAACCTATCTATTAACGCAGGGGCGTTTCATCCTGCTGCTGTGGGTATTTATTGCGGTCATTATTCTGCTGTACTTCGGCCTGCTGCAGCATATGGAAGCCATGCGCGTCCTGATCATTCTTGCGTTTAGCTTGGTGGGGATCGCGGGCAGTTACGGCGTTGCCTGGTTCGGCATTCGTGTCAATACCTTCGCCAACTCGCGGACTGCATTTGCTGCGCTGCCGGGCAAGCCGTTTCCCGTATATCAGATTCCTCTTGAAGCGGGCATGAGCATCGGCATGATGCTGATCAGCGTTGAGCTGCTCATCATGTTGATCATTCTTCTCTTTATCCCAGGCGACTATGCCGGGCCGTGCTTTATTGGCTTTGCCATCGGAGAATCGCTGGGCGCGGCCGCACTTCGCATCGCGGGCGGTATCTTCACGAAGATTGCAGATATCGGCTCCGACCTGATGAAGATCGTTTTCAAAATTAAGGAAGACGACGCGCGGAACCCGGGCGTCATCGCCGATTGCACCGGAGACAATGCCGGCGACTCCGTCGGTCCATCAGCCGACGGTTTCGAAACTTACGGCGTAACGGGCGTTGCACTGATTACATTCATTCTGCTCGGTGTGACGAGTCCGGTTGTGAAAGTACAGCTGCTGGTGTGGATCTTTGTGATGCGCGTGATCATGCTAGTTGCCAGCGCCGTTTCTTATTTCCTGAATAGCGCCATCGCTTCGGGCAAGTACAAGAACGCCGATGAGATGAATTTCGAGCATCCGTTGACGTCACTCGTCTGGATTACTTCCATCGTGTCCATCGCTCTCACGTTCGCCACTTCGTATTTCGTCATTCCCGAACTCGGTGGCGATACTTCGCAATGGTGGAAGCTGGCGATCATCATCTCTTGTGGAACTCTCGCTGGGGCCATCATTCCAGAGCTGGTAAAAGTGTTTACTTCAGTGGAGTCGCGGCACGTAAAGGAAGTAGTGACTTCGGCCGAAGAAGGTGGGGCGTCCCTGGGAATTCTTTCTGGATTTGTGGCCGGCAACTTCTCCGGCTATTACCTCGGGCTATCGATGGTTGTTCTGATGGCGCTTGGCTTCTACGTTAGCACGATGGGATTGGCGGCGGCCGCGACCATGCTCGCTCCCGCAGTTTTCGCCTTCGGACTGGTCGCTTTCGGTTTCCTCGGGATGGGTCCAGTGACCATCGCGGTCGACTCCTATGGTCCAGTCACCGACAACGCGCAGTCAGTGTATGAGCTTTCGCTGATCGAACAGGTTCCGAACGTGGAAGCTGAGATCAAGAGAGATTTCAACATGAGCGTAAACTTCGATCGCGCCAAGCATCTTTTGGAGGCGAACGACGGCGCCGGCAACACGTTCAAAGCCACGGCGAAGCCGGTACTCATCGGCACCGCAGTCGTGGGAGCGACCACAATGATCTTCTCCATCATCATGGCGCTGACCAATGGCCTTGCCGAAAACGTCAGCAAGCTTTCCCTGCTGCACGCTCCATTCTTCCTGGGTCTAATCACCGGCGGCGCGGTGATCTACTGGTTTACGGGTGCCTCTACGCAAGCCGTGACCACTGGAGCTTATCGCGCTGTCGAGTTCATCAAAGCGAATATCAAGCTCGAGGGCGTGGAGAAAGCCTCGGTGAGCGATAGCAAGAAAGTAGTCGCGATCTGCACCCAGTATGCGCAGAAAGGCATGTTGAACATCTTCATTGCCGTGTTCTTCGCTACGCTGGCGTTTGCGTTTGTGGAGCCGTTCTTTTTCGTGGGCTATCTGATTTCGATCGCCATCTTCGGCTTGTATCAGGCGATCTTCATGGCCGATGCCGGCGCAGCCTGGGACAATGCCAAGAAAATTGTCGAAGTCGAACTCAAGCAGAAGGGAACGGAACTGCACGCCGCGACAGTGGTCGGAGATACGGTCGGCGATCCGTTCAAGGACACGTCGTCGGTGGCGTTGAACCCGATCATTAAGTTCACGACGTTGTTCGGGCTACTGGCGGTTGAGCTGGCCGTCTCGCTCGCTCACGACCAGGGGCCGACGATTACGAATGTCCTGGCTCTGGCTTTCTTTGCGGCGTCGTTCATTTTCGTCTACCGCTCGTTCTTCGGAATGCGGATTCGAAGCGAGAAGCCCTAGACTTTTGTCTGAGCGCGAAATAGAAATGCCATCCCTCGCGGGATGGCATTTTTTGCTGGGACAAGGTCGTTTGGCATCACCTCTCGAGTGTAATCGTCTGATTTCATCGGGTGACTTGATCCCTTGATCGTGATCCCCTAGTTCGGCCCCTTCATCTTCTCTTTCACGCTGTGCGCCAGCTTTTCGATCTGGTCGGCTTTCTTGATTACATCCACCGACAACACATCTGCATTGGACTTGTCGACGTAATCTTTCAATTCGGCCGCAAGCTTCACAAGTTTGTCGGTATCGTTAATCAGCGTCTTCTGGCGTTGTTCGTTGGCCTTCTTGGCAAGATCGTAGGCCATCTGCTGCTGCACGTTATTCCCGGCGTCATCCCGGTTGCCATTCATCGGCGGGCCCGGTCTTTGCGGAATGCCTTGGGGAATGTTCTGCGCGCATAAGGAAATCGAAAACAGTGAGCAGAGGAGAAATGTCCAGAAAAGCTTTTGGGATCGCACGGTGCCCTCTAAAACGGGTCGGAGCTTCATCCCCGCTGGTGAGAGTATGACACTTTCCAGCAGCGCGAGAGAAGAGAAAGGCCTCTTTCAACCGTACAAAAGGGCAAACCCCAGGTGCTCGGTTGCCAGCACTGAGCTTGGTGAGGGATTCGCTACAGCGCACTCATGTTCGACAGGAATTCGCCGTTGGTCTTCGTCTTGCTGAGCTTATCGATCAGCAATTCCATTGCCTCGACCGGCGACAGCGGGTTCAACACTTTGCGCAGCACCCAGATGCGCGACAGGTCCTCACGCGGAATCAGCAACTCTTCTTTGCGGGTGCCCGAGCGTTGAATATCGATCGCGGGAAACACGCGCTTATCGACTAGCTTGCGCTCGAGGATGATTTCGCTGTTGCCGGTGCCTTTGAACTCTTCAAAGATCACGTCATCCATGCGCGATCCAGTGTCGATCAACGCTGTGGCAATAATCGTCAGCGATCCGCCTTCTTCAATATTTCGCGCGGATCCGAAAAATCGCTTTGGACGTTGCAGCGCATTGGAGTCCACGCCGCCGGAAAGTACCTTGCCGGAGGGCGGAACAATCGTGTTGTAGGCGCGAGCCAGGCGGGTGATCGAATCGAGCAGGATCACGACGTCGCGTTTGTGCTCGACCAGCCTCTTCGCCTTCTCGATCACCATTTCGGCAACTTGCACGTGGCGGGCGGCAGGTTCATCGAAAGTCGAAGAAATGACTTCGCCTTTCACGGAACGTTGCATGTCTGTGACTTCTTCCGGGCGCTCGTCGATCAGCAGAACCATCAGAACGACTTCGGGATGATTGGTCGTGATCGAGTTCGCTACGTTCTGCAGCAACATGGTCTTGCCTGCGCGCGGAGGGGAAACGATCAGGCCGCGCTGCCCTTTGCCAAGAGGCGTCAGCAAATCCATGACGCGCGCGCTCACGTTGTCGCGCGTGGTTTCAAGCTTCAACCGCTCTTGCGGATACAGCGGCGTCAAATTATCAAACAAAATCTTGTTGCGCGCTTCTTCGGGCGATTCGAAGTTCACCGCTTCGATCTTCACCAGTGCGAAATACTTTTCGCCTTCGTGCGGAGGGCGCACCTGCCCGCTGATGGTATCGCCGGTTTTCAGGTCGAACTTGCGAATCTGCGATGGCGAGACATAAATGTCATCCGGGCCGGGGAGGTAGTTGTAATCCGGCGAGCGCAGGAAGCCGTAGCCGTCGGGGAGAATTTCGAGCACGCCCTCGGCAAAGATGTGGCCTTCTTTTTCGCTCTGCGCCTGCAGGATTTTGAAGATCAGGTCCTGCTTGCGCAGGCCGCTGGCGCCGGGCAGCTCCAAGGTTCTTGCAATCTTGGTCAGCTCGGTAATGTTTTTTTCCTTGAGTTCAGCAATGGTCATGATTCACCTAAAGCCCGACCACTTAGACGTATTCGCTTCAGCGTTGTCGGGAATTTTCAAAGGAGGGTATTCGGGGAAGACAAAAATCTACAAAATCCAAGGCAGGCGTACCGGGCTGCTCAGGCAGCCCGTCGTTGTGCCTCGGCGAAGTTTTCCGGCTCCGACAGAACTTCCTGCCGCTCCGCGCCCGCAATACGATCCAAAACCCCGTTCATCGTTTCCTGGATTCTCGTACTGGGCCGATGGAACTTGCGCGTGGCCTTGGAGGCAAGCTGGCAAAGCATATACCGGTTCCTCAACGTTTGTAAAGCATCAAAGACACGATCAGAGCGCATGTGGTCCTGCTCCTTTCTTATTATAAGTTTGGGGTAACCCACCCCTTTCGCCCTGTTGCCAAGAATTGGACAGAACCCCAGACTACGCCTTAAGTAACTGATTTTGCTAAGGTTGTAAAGGATTTAGTGCAATTCCCTAAACGAATAGATGCGTAACCGGACGCGGAAGATGCTCGTTTTTCCCGGTTTTGGGACTTAAAGGCCGAGGCAACAGG
>JASHNX010000158.1 GCA_030041415.1 Candidatus Sulfotelmatobacter sp. | reverse complement strand
ACCCCGACGTACTTGACCTTGCCGTCCTGCAGCAGGTTCTCGCCCCCTTCGTTAATTAGAAACTCTGCATTCTCCAACAGTCCCCGCTGATGGGCGATAAACCAATCCGTACCTGTTCCCTCCGCTTCCTCGTCCGACACGGCTAGGAAAATCACGTCGCGATCGAGCGCAACATTCTCGCGCTTCAACATCACCATCACAACCAATTGCGCAAGGCCTTCGTCCTTCATGTCCTGCGCACCGCGTCCCCACAACCATCCATCTTTGATTTCGCCGCTAAACGGAGGTACTTTCCAATGTGCTGGGTCGCTTGTTACCACATCCATGTGGTTCAGCAGCACGATGGGACGCTCGGCGTTCGCTGAGGTATGCGGCAGCCTTGCCCATAAATCCCCTCGCCCCTCTCCGTATTCGAATGTTAGGTTTTCGATCCCTTCCCGATCGAGGATCTTCTTGTAGAAATCCACCGCTTTCATCTCGTGTCCTGGAGGGTTCGTCGTGTCAATCCGCAGATATTCCTGTAGCCAGGTCACAGCCAGGTCAGAATACTGCTGCATCCGATCGACGGGAATTCGCGCGGAGGCCATCGGCGCGGGCTCCTCGGCCCAAATCAGCTGAAACCGAATCAAAGCCAAGGCCACAAAGAACGCCACCGTCACTGGCAAGCGAAATCGTGCTCTCCGGCTTTGGGCCGCAGACCGGGTCGTAAAATTGCAAGGGAATGATTTTTTCAACGCCGCTCTCCTTTAAGCGCAAATCCGTGCAACGCAGTTTTTATATCAGGTTTGCCAAAATTACCGTCCGATGAAGCTCGCAAATTCCTTCCGCAGCATCTGAAGTCAAGCAACATGCAGCAATATCAATAACTTATGGCTCCAACCTTGCCCTCCAGTTTGGCATCCGACTTGTATTAGGGAGTGTGTGCCGCGCAGTTTCCGTGGCATTGACCCTAGATTTCTTGGGTGTGCGTTGCGTCCGCGCAGCCCGGCAAGTGGCCCAATGCTTGCTCTCGTTACAGTTTAGGGGACGCGATCGAACTACACAGCATGCATATTGTCGCATGCTGGAGCGGAGCCCCAAACGCTCCTGCAAACTTTGGAGGAAAGCTTCATCATGACCACTCGCGTTTTAGTTACTCTGCCCTTGGCCGCAGTGCTGGCGTTTCCGGCCTTCGCCCAGACTCAGTCTTCTCAGGATCAGTCCAATCAGTCGGCGGCCTCGCAGTCGACATCGTCGATGTCCACGGAAACCGCAACCGGCAAGCAGCCACTGCAGCCTCCCAGCCGGGAAGGTTTCTGGGGTCGCCTGAATCCATTCGCCCGCAAGAGTTACGTCAAGCGGCAAACCGAACCAATTCGTGACCGTATCAACGAGCTCGATGATCTCACTGCCGCAAACAGCAAGGCGATTAAAGACACCGACGCCCGCGCTCAGGCAGGCATCAAGATGGCCTCTGATAAGGCCAACGAAGCCGATCAGCATGCAATCGATGCTGGCAATAAGGCCAATCAGGCGCAGCAGAGCGCACAAGAAGCTTCAAATCGGATTCAGACTGTTGAGACCGTTGTCAGCAACATCGATCAATACAAGTCCTCTAACCAGACAGAAATCCGCTTCCGGCCGGGTCAGACCGTCCTGAGCAAGAACGCCAAGGATGCGCTCGATGACATGGCAAACGGCGTAAAGGGACAAAAGGGCTATATCATCGAGGTTCAAGGCTTCTCTTCCGGCCGTGGCCAGACCGCCATTGCCAACTCGCAGAAAATGGCTGAGTCGGTGGTGCGCTACATGGTCCTGAACCATGACATTCCGCTGTACCGGATTTACCTCGTAGGCATGGGCAATACGCCGGCGACCGGCGACGAACAAGACGCTCACGCAAAGGGTATGAGCGGCGGACGTGTTGAAGTCAGCCTGATGAAGAACGACTTGGAGCAGCTCTCGAGTAACTCTGCGCCAGGCACTACCCAGGACCAGCAACAACAGCCGAAATAGTTCGGAAACGCACTTACGATCAAAATCAGGCACACCCAGTGAAAAAAGCCCCTCGCCTCGGCGAGGGGCTTTTCGCTGCACACTTCGATTCCGGTCACCCTATTCTGGAAAGTCAGGTGCGTGCCCACCATCGCCATCGGCGACGAGGATGGTAATGGTAGTGAAGCAGAAGAGTGTGGGACAAAAAGCCAAAGATAAACCACGCCGCTGCCTCTATCACGCGCCTGAATCCTGAGGTCGTCCGCAAAGGATACCCGTAATCCACGCCTTGCCAGCGCACCGGCTCCGCGTTACTGGCACTATGCTCAAGATCGAGCAGTTTCACCCACGGAAGTTTCCTGGCTTAATACCCAGACGATCGAGCTTCGATTGCAACGTAGTACGTTTTAGTCCCAAACGCGCGGCTGCACCGTCAGCGCCGCCCAGCCTGCCCCGGCACTCGCGGAGCGCTTTAAGTATCTGTTGCCGCTCTTCTTCACCCACTGTGAGGCAGCCGTTATCCAAGTCCCTTTTCGCTTCCAACTCCGCCAGCGGCGCTTGCAGTACCGATCCGGATGTCAGAATGACAGATCTTTCCAAAAAGTTCTCCAGTTCGCGAATGTTGCCCGGCCACTCGGATCTCACGAGCAACTCCATAATCTTAGAGGGGATGTGCGTGACCTTTTTTTTCATCTGCGCAGCGAACTTGCGCACAAAATGCTCGACTAGCGGCCGGATATCGTCGCGGCGCTCGCGCAAGGGCGGAATGACAATCGGAAAAACATTCAGGCGGTAATACAAATCGCTGCGGAATTCGTTTGCCTTCATGCTTTGCAACAGATCGCGATTGGTCGCCGCGACCAGGCGAAAATTAGTCTTGAGCGTGTGCGTGCCCCCCAGTCGTTCGAACTCCATGTCTTGTAGCACACGCAGCAGTTTGGGCTGGAGGCTGAGTGGAATCTCGCCGATTTCGTCTAGGAAGAGTGTACCCCCGTCCGCCAGTTCGAGCCGACCGAACTTCCTTGCAACCGCGCCAGTAAATGCTCCCCTTTCGTGGCCGAAGAGCTCACTTTCCAGCAAACCCGAGGGAATCGCTGCGCAGTTCACCTTGATAAAGCTTTTTCCCCGCCGGCTGCTGCGATGGTGCAGTTCCCTCGCCACCAGTTCCTTACCGGTTCCGGTCTCCCCCAGCAACAGAACTGTGGCGTCACTGGGCGCGACTCTCGCGACTTTCTGCATCACTTCTCGCAATGCGTTGCTGCGGCCGATGATCTCGCCAAACCCGAGTTCAGTATCGATAGCTTCTTCGAGATAAAGCTTCTCTTCAGAGAGTTTTTCCTTCGCCAACCTGAGTTCTTCGGTAACCTCGCGCAAACGGGTAATGTCTACGCAGGCACAATTGACACCTTGGACTTCTCCGGAAGCGCTGAACAACGGTTCAACCGTGATGTCGCAATAATGACTCTTACCGCGCACCGTCAAAGTAAATTCCTGGCGCTTCCCCTGGCCGGAATCGAGCACGGGTTGCTTGATGGCGCGCATTTGGGCTCCGATTTCCGGCCCGAAAATTTCGTCATCGGTCTTTCCCAGATAATCGCTTTCGCTCCATCCCTCCTGCACGTTGTAAACCCAGGTGTATCGCAAGTCGCGGTCCTGATTAAACACCTTGATGGGAGAACCGTTGAGCGCAATCCGAAACCGCTGCTCACTCTGCCGAAGCGCTTCCTCTGCGCGCTTCCGTTCCGTGATGTCCTGCATGATGGCCATGTGCCAGTCTGGCTTTTCGCCATCCGGCCACATCGCCACAATCTCAGCTTCCACCCATCGCACCGAGCCGTCGGGCCGGATATATCTCTTTTCTAGCTCGTAATGCCGTACTTCTCCTTGTTGCAGCCGGCGGATGTTCTCGAGGCTCTCTCGCAGGTCGTCAGGATGAGTAATACTTTGAAAATCGCGCCGGAGCATATCCCCTTCCTTTCGCGCGACAATCTCACAAAATTTAGGATTCACGCCTAGGAACCGTCCCGTCTTCGTCTCAACCCAACACACACCAACGGGAGAGCTTTCGCACAATGCGCGATAGCGGTTCTCGCTAACGAAAAGTCGCGCTTCTGCTTCTCTACGCTCCGAAATGTCCTGGAGAGTTACGATCACGCCGGTGATTTCTCCCTGCGGATTGCGAAGTGGGCCTTTGCGGCTGGATACCCATCGCGGCCCCGAGGGTGTCGGGAGTTCCTCGTCAAGCACGGTGATGGTGTGGCCTAACAGAGCCCGCTTTAGTTCGACCTCCGGATTATGTCCTCGCATCTCGAAGGAAATAAGCTCACGGAACAGCTTCCCGATTGCGATGCCTGCCGGAATCCCCATCAACTGCTCCATGAAGGGATTCCACACTATGCAACGCAGGTTGCGGTCGTAGACCACGATTCCTTCGCCCGCGCTGTCGATGATCTGACGATTCAATTCTGCCGCTTCACGCGCGAGTTTCTCGGCTCGCTTCTGTTCGGTTACATCCCTGGCAATCCCACTGATCACGGGCGGAGCCAAGCCTTCTCGTCTGAGCGTGTTAGCGTATTCCCAAATCCTTCGCTCGCCGGAGCGCGTTTGCACGACAAGTAGCCCGCGGTCCTCCCCCTGCCGCTCTATGCGTTCGAGATAGGCATCAAACTCCTGGCGGAACTCGGGCGCAATAACTTCCCTCATCGGAATTTGAATCAATTCGTCGACACTGTATCCCAGGAGCCGCGCCGGGGCATGGTTTACCGACAAAAGTCGCCCTTCAAGATCGTGAACGCACAGCAAATCCTGACTGTGCTCCATCAAATCCCGGTACCAGTCGTCGTGTTCGTGGAAAGCCCGCCGCGCCGGATCGAGTTCGGTCGGCTTCAGCGAAGATGTTAGTTTTTCTTGCCCAGGGTGCAAATCCATGGCTACTCCCTAAGCGGGCATCGAACTCGTTGCGTATCGACCCGCACAGATTGCGCAACGTAACCGCACGCCGCTCGCGAACTGCTTCCAGCTAATTGCCGCGAAGTGTAGCAGAATTCGCCCACGAAGTGTTACCAGTTAACGATTGGCGGTTTGACCCTTGTCTACAGCGGGGCTAAACTCGCTTTTCAGTGGGGTTTGAATGAAACGAATTGCTCTTATCCTTCTTACTTGTACTGTGGTCTGTTCCGCTTTTATGCCTGCGGCAACGGCCGACGATGAGCACAGCCACAGTCATCACGAAGATCTCACCACGGCCCAACTCGGAACGGTTAACTTTCCCGTTTCTTGCTCCCCCGAAGTGCTCAAGCACTTCGAGCGCGGTGTCGCGCTACTTCACTCCTTCTGGTACGAGGAGGCGGAGAAAGAGTTTCTCGAGATCACCACCCACGATCCTTACTGCGCAATGGCGCACTGGGGTGTCGCCATGAGTCTGTGGCATCAGCTTTGGAACGAGCCCGACGGGAAAGTGCTGCTGAAGGGTCTCGATGAAGTCCATGAGGCACAGGGCAACGACGGCCCGAAGACTCCACGCGAGCAAGCCTACATTGCTGCCATGGCAGCCTTCTACAGCGCCTCCAAAAAGCTCGATTTCAGGACCCGCGCCAAAGCTTATTCGGATGCCATGAAGAGAATCTACGAAAGTTATCCCGACGATCACGAGGCGGTGGCTTTCTACGCATTGTCTCTTCTGGCCTCAGAGCCGCACGACGATACGACCTTCTCGAATCGCAAACAAGCCGCCGCAATCCTCGAGAAGCTGTTTGCCACCGAACCCGATCATCCTGGTGTAGCCCATTACCTGATTCACGCCTACGATAAGCCGCAGCTTGCCGAACTCGGGTTGCCCGCTGCTCGCCGTTACGCGCAAATTGCACCAGCGGCTCCGCACGCGCTGCACATGCCTTCGCATATCTTTGCCCGCGTTGGACTCTGGCAAGATGACATCAATTCCAACCTGGCATCGATTGCCGCTTCACGCAAAACCGCAGCCATGGGTATGGGCGGTGAAGGCCATCAATTCCACGCTATGGATTTTCTTTTCTATGCCTACATGCAAAGCGGCCGCGATGCCGACGCCAGAACCCTGATCGAAGAAATACGCGCCATGCCCAACAGGAAAGACGATATGTACGGCAAGGACTACGACCCGCACCTCGCGACTCTCGCTCACTTGAGCGCGCTCTATCCTCTAGAAATGCACGACTGGGCCGCTGCGGCGGCGCTTCCTGCCATGGATGTCCAAGGCACTGCAGAATATTCGGTGATCTACCTGGCGCGTGCCATTGGCTCGGCCCACCTGCACAAACCGGACGACGTCCGCAAGGACATTGCTGCCATCGCGGGCCTTCATGAAAAGCTGGCAAGGAGGAAATCCGAATTCGCCGATGCGGTCGATGGCGATCGCAAAGAGGCCGATGCGTGGCTGGCATTTGCCGAAAGCAAATATGACGATGCAGTTGAAGCGCTGCGTCCGATCGCCGACAAGGAAGACTCTGTGGGTGACGAGCCCGACGGCATTCCGGCGCGGGAAATGATCGCCAGCATTCTGCTTGAGGCCAAACGTCCGCAGGAAGCGCTGGCCGCGTTTCAGTCTGATTTGAAACTCAATCCTAACCGCTTCAACGGACTTTATGGCGCAGCGCAGGCCGCCGAAGCCTCAGGTCATCAGAAAGACGCGGAAGAGTACTACGCGCTCCTGCTCCAAGTGTGCGCAGGATCAAACTCTACGCGACAGGAATTGAGCCGGGCACGGGAATTGGTCGCGCAGAAGTAACGTGTCAACAGTGAAGGTGGCAACGTATCCGGTCAACGAACCATCGTCTTCACCACCAAGCCCGCCACCACTGCAGCAGCTCCGACCAGCGCATTCCACTCCCGATGCTTCAAATACAACTCCCATGAAAATGTCGCAGGCTTTTCGTCGGCACTTGGCGTGATTCTTGGAATGATTCTCGGTACTCTCCGCGCGTACTCTTCAAACTCAGGAAACTGAGTGCTCAGGAACGCCTCTTCGTCGCGTATTACCGGAAGATAAATCGCGACGAATATTGCCGCTACAGCTCCGCCGATCCACCAACTGCGCGCCGCTACGGCGAAGCCGATGCCTATCAGCAACGATCCCAGATACAGGGGATTTCGCGTGTACGCATACGGGCCGGACGTCGCCAGCGCTTCATTCTTGCGCACGTGCCCTGAAGCCAAAGCGCGCACGAATAAACCAGGCAAAATTCCTATCAGCCCCAGAAGCATCGATCGCCACGTCGGGCGCGCCAGCCAGAAATAAAACACAACGAACGCAAAGCCGATCGGCACCCTTATGCGCCGCGCAACCTTGCCGTAATTAGTCATCGGCGCGTCTCCTCCAGCAACCGGTCAGCCGCAGCCAGCACTTCTTTACTCCCAATCTCCAACATTCCTTGATCGGCCTCGACCCGCCGCGCATGTGACGTGAGACTCTCCGCACTCCGCAGCACTACACTCCGTGTTCCAAAGGGCCCGTTGCGCGCCGGATCGGTTGGCCCATAAATCCCTATTACAGGAACTCGCAATGCCGCAGCTAGATGCAGCGGGCCTGTATCTCCACCGACAAAGAGCCTTGCCCGCCTCGTGAGGGCGATCAATTCCGTGATCGTGCATTGCAGCACGTTGGCGGCACCGCAACTCGTCTGCTCCACGGTGCGGGCTAACTCTTCTTCACCCGGACCATAATTCACAATTGACCCTATTCCCCGATCCGCCAGCCCGCGCGCCAATTCGCCATACCGCGCGGCGGGCCATCGTTTCGCGCCCCAGCCCGCACCAGGATTCAAGATTGCAAAGCTCTCTATTCCCAGTTCCCCGAGCCGAGTTTCAATTCCGTTTTCCGCCTCCAGGTCTCGCGGAAGCCGAACGCAGCGGCCGGTTGAATTCGAATCTGGCTGGTTTCCCGCATAGTTCTCGATCACCGCTTGCGTTACCGAGATATTCTGTTCAATCACGTGCCTGCCGCTCGCGATTATTTTTCGGGTATACCACAAACTCGCCGGAGCCTCCCTCGGCTGCGCCGCACCGTATACGGTGTGCACGCCTGAACACCTCGCTAGTAGAGAAGACCGGATTGCTCCCTGAAGATCGATCGCAACCTCATATCGCACGGCCCGCAAATCATTCCAGACAGTCGCCACCTTCTGCAGTGTCGAAAACGAAAACGGAGACTGCCCCCAGACTTTCAAATTGACGGTGTGAACTTCATCCACCAGCGGCCGCTGTATAGCGCGTGGTCCGCGGCGGGCAAAACAAGGGGCACAAAGCAACGCAGCCCACCGCTCCTCAATCAACCATCCGATATGTGCCAGTGGGAATGCTTCCCGCAGCATCTGCACGGCAGGCAGGGTATGGATCACATCTCCCATCGCGCTGAGCCGCACAATCAGAATCCGGGTGAGGTTTGGCGGTCGCGGGGCATCCGGCTTCGCCGATTCTGGGTTGATGTCGGCCTTTGCCAAACTCACGGCCGCCTCGGCGCAAGCCACCTGTGAAGGATCTCGCTAGTGGAATGATTTTTCGGATCGCCGACAATCGCTACCCGGCCCCCGTGCTCTTCCATCGCATCGCGTTCGGGAACCGAATCGGCTGTGTAGTCAGTGCCTTTCGCCTGAATATCGGGACGAATCTCGCGAATCAAAGCTCGTACATCGAGTTCCGGAAAAATAACGACTGCATCGACGTCTCCGAGCGCAGCAACAATTTCCGCACGCTCTTCTGCCGGCATTACCGGCCGTCCTTCACCCTTCAACTTGCGCACCGATTCGTCGGAGTTGATCGCTACGATCAGCTTGCCGCCCAACTCTTTCGCGCCCCGCAGATAACGGACATGCCCGACGTGCAGCAGATCGAAATTTCCGTTGGCCAGCACTATGCGGTCACCCGCGCGCCGCCACAGCTTGACGCGCTCGCGCAACTCGTCGCGGCCCAAAATTTTCCCGTCGCTCATCCGTCTCTTATTGAAACAGAGTTCTGTCCTATGTACTCTCTGCGCTTTAGGCTGTCGCTTTCTTCACATCGATGCGGTTTCGTCAATGTGGCTTCGTCGCCGGCGCGGCCTGCTCCAGAGCCTGCAATAACTCATTGGCCGATACCGTCGCTGTGCCCCGCTTCATCACCACAATTCCCGCTGCATAATTCGCCACTTGTGCCGCTTCTTCGGTATTGGCCCCCGCCGCCAACGCTGCACTGAACGCTGCAATTACCGTATCGCCTGCGCCGGTTACATCGGCGACCTGATCCGAACCAAAAATCGGGATATCGACCGGAGCGTGCTTATGATCAAACGCCACCATGCCGTCGCGCCCTCGCGTGATCAGGAGCGACCGCAGCCCCATCCGCTCCATCACCAGCTTTCCTGAGGCAACCACTTTCTCCCAATCCTGCCCGATCCGGATGCCGAGCGCCGCCTCAACTTCCGGCTCATTCGGAGTCGCGGCCGTCGCACCGGAATATTCGAGAAGCCGGTAACGCGAATCCAAAATCATCGGCACCGGCCGGCGCCGACCGCGCTCATTCAAAGCATTCACCAATGCAGGGCTCGCGGATCCATATCCGTAATCGGAAACAAGCAGCGCATCCGAGGCACGCAGATACTCTCGTGCCGCCAGAAACAACTCGCGTGCCAGATGCCGGTTGGGAACATGTTCCGGCTCGCGGTCCACTCGCACCACCTGTTGCCGTGTGTTGTGCGCCATGCCTGCGAGAATGCGGGTTTTTGTGACGGTCGTGTAGCTCTTATCTTTGAGCACTCCGCTGACCGGAATTCGCTTGTGTCGGAAAGTTTTCAGCAGTAGCCGGCCTGGTTCGTCGTCGCCAATCGCGCCCACCGGCAGAACATTCACCCCTAGATCTGCCAGGTTATTCACCGCATTCGCACCACCGCCCGGCACAATGGTCCGTTCGCGATGCTTCAGGATCAACACCGGCGCTTCGCGCGAAACACGTGAAATCTCTCCGTAGACGAATTCGTCGGCCACAAGGTCCCCAAGGACGGTAATTGTCACCTTCGGGAAGGCTTCAATGATCTTCCGCAGCCGCTCGACTTCTTTGGAGTGTTTCGTCATTCGATAATTTTTTTCGTTACGAATAAAACCCGATGGCCTCGCAGCGAGGTTCCATTTGCTCCAGCATGGACCGCTTTCTCATCTCAACACCGGCATTCTCTCACGACTGCCGCCGGCGCTCCTCGATCACGCGCAGCAAGACATCCAGAGCATTCGATGCATCCCCCAGTTCCATTTTCACCGGAATCACGGCAAGAGGCGAAAGCGCTTCAAAATATCCACCCAGATTCACAGCATCTTTTTCGGTCGTGACGAAGCCATTAGCCTCACTTCGCGCTAGGAGCTGCAGAAGATCACGAATATCTTTCTCCGTATACGCATGGTGATCGCGAAAAAATGCTTCCGCCGCAGGCTCGATTCCCGCCGTTCGCAGTTGCAACACAAAATTCTGCGGCCTGGCTACGCCGCAAAAAACCACCGGCCGCTCAGGAATGCTCACCCTTTCGACCGAGATGCCGCGCCGCAGCTTCCACACCGTCTTGTTGCCAACCGGAAAATCGCCAGCCGCTGCTCCGTTTGTCAGCACCACCGCATCGGCGCGCCTCAACGCGGTTAAACACTCCCGCAATCTTCCCGCGGGAAGCAAGTGGTCCCTGGCATCCTCGGGCGTCACGAGTACGATATCGAAATCGCGAGCCAGCGCGCGATGCTGAAAACCATCGTCCAGCAAATGAAGGCGGGGACCGAATCGCGCCTCGGCCAGCCTGCCCGCATCGTATCGTTCTTCTCCCACCACCACTGGTACCTGCAATCGCCGGGTAATCAACAGGGGCTCGTCGCCGAAGTCCCTTGGCAGGCCGCGCAGATCAACCAACATCGCACCGTGACTCTTGCGGCCGTATCCGCGCGACAGCACGTCAAAATCGATCCCGCGCTGCTTTAGCAATTCACCCAGCAATATCACGAACGGGGTCTTTCCTGACCCTCCCGTCGAAAGGTTCCCCACGCTGATCACCGGCCCGTGCAACCGGCGCGCCGTCAACAAACGGCGGTCGTAGAGCGCATTGCGCACCCCAATCACGCCGCCGTAAATAGCAGACAACGGATGAATGCTCATGCATTTGCCAGCAACTTCCGCAACTCAACAAGAGTCCGCGCCGTCGCGCCCAGTTGCGACCGCATCGTCTCAGCAGCTCGTTCTCCTAGATTTTTTCGCTCGGCATCGTTGGCCAGCAATTCCATCAACACCAGGGACAGATCGGATGGATCGGCAATCCTCACCGCATTCCGGCTCTGAAACAGGCTGACGATCTCGCGAAAATTCTCGGTGTGCGTTCCCACGACTGTTGCCACTCCATGTTGTGCCGGCTCGATAATATTGTGCCCGCCATGCGGCACGAGGCTGCCGCCAACAAAGACAACATCAGCCAGCGCATACACCGCGTTCAATTCGCCGATGCTGTCCAGCAGCAGCACGCCCCCGTTGAGCGGTTCGCCATTCCACTGCGATCTTCGCCAGGATCGGATTGACATCTTCTTGAGTAACGCCGCCGCACTTGCAAACCGCTCCGGGTGGCGCGGCGCAAGAATCATCAACGCCTGCGGGTACCGCACCCGCACATTCTCAAACGCCTTCAGGAGCACCGGTTCTTCACCCTCGACCGTGCTGCCAAACACCAGCACCGGTGTGCTGCCGTTTACCGCAATCGAATCGCGGAGCTTTGCCACGATAGCCGGATCAGCAGGCGGCGCAAGGTCGAACTTTAGATTTCCAACCACCCGCACGCGTTCGCCGCTCGCGCCTATGTTTTCCAATCGCTTGGCGTCCTCACCAGTCTGTGCTAGAAATAAATCAACGTTCTCCAGCACTTTTCTCAGCAATCCTCGAAATCGTCGGTAGCGCGGCCACGAGCGGTCTGAAATGCGCGCATTCACAACCGCGATTCTCGCTCCGCTAGCGTGCCCTAGTCTCAAGAAGTTCGGCCAGAACTCCGTTTCCGCAATCACTACCATCTTGGGCCGCAAAGCCCGCAAATACGGGCGGATCGCGAAAGCAAAATCCATAGGAAAATAAAACACATTGCCTTCGCCGAATTTCTCCCGCGCTAACGTCTGCCCTGTGTCGGTCGTGGTTGAGACAAAGACCCGATTGTGCGAGTCGCTGTTCAGCTCCTGAACGAGCGCTACGACCGCGAGCACCTCACCCACCGAGACGGCATGAACCCATATCGCCGTTTCGCCGCTTCCGGGCAATCGCAGGCGCCCCGGCACGCGGCCTACTCGCTCGGCAAGTCCCTTGCGATATTTCCCGCGCAAGGCCATCTGGAAGAGCCAGTAGGGCGAACTCGCCAGGAACGCGAGCGCAAGCAAGGCACTGTAAAGAAGACTATAGAAGCAGGAGATCAAGTTGAGTCATTCTAAACAAACTGTTGCGCCTGCCGCGCTCGACGATTGTGCCTAATCGAAATTCCAATGTGGCAAGACGGATCGCGCTGTCCCTTCTTCGCGACGGAGCCAGCCTTTCGCTCTATAATCGGGTCCATGTCGTTGCTTGCCTGGAAGTGGTGGCGCCGTGCTCTCTTGATCTTGTGCCTGATCGCAATATTCGCCGCCTGTCTCGCGGCGAAGAATTTCTCTAAACCTCCGGCCCAGCCTGCAAAATCCTATCCGGCGCACGACGACCACTCTGACGAAAAAGTCGCCATCGCAGCCGACCCTTACGACACAGCAGAAAAGACGAGAATCTTCTCTATCAATTTTCACGACCACGGATTTCTTCCTGTTTTTTTTGTCGTGACTAACAACGGCGACCAGCCCGTTTCCATTTCCGATATGCAGGTCACGCTGACGACCGCCAACAATTCCAAGCTCACCCCTGCCTCGCCTGATGATATCTACCGCCGGCTCGTGAATCCCCAAGGTGGTACGAAGCCACAAACGCCTCTTCCCTTCCCGCGCAGCAAAGTAAAAGGCACGATTACCGAAAAAGAACGTAACGAAGTTGAATCTTCGCAGTTTGCGGCGCGCGCCGTCGAACCACACAATACCCAGTCCGGATTTTTGTTTTTTGATGTAGAAGACATCGACGCCCCACTGTCCGGGGCTCATATCTACGTCACTGGGGTCGACGACGCCAAGGGCAACGAACTGATGTATTTTGATATTCCGATGGATAATTATTTGAAGCCAGCGCACTAGCTCTGCGAGGAAAGCACGGTTGCGCTTCGCCTTTGGTTCCCCCGGGAGTGAACCGGACCCTCCGTGGGCTTCAATTCCACTGTAAAATTAACTTATCAGTCCGGAGCCATTTCCCGCATTGTCTTTTCTCGATCAACTCAACCCGCAGCAGCGCGAAGCCGTCGAAACCACCGAAGGCCCGGTGCTAATCCTCGCCGGTGCGGGCAGCGGCAAGACCCGCGTCATCACCTATCGCATCGCCTATCTGATCGATCAGAAGGATGTAATGCCCGAATCGATTCTAGCGATGACTTTTACCAATAAAGCCGCTGCGGAGATGGCCGAACGGGTTGAAAAACTCGTGGGTGGACTCAGCATCGCCAAGCCGGTCATCTCGACCTTTCATTCTTTTTGCGTGCGCGTTCTCCGCCGCGACATCGAAGCTTTGCAGATTCCGTCGTCCATACCCGGCCAGCCGCCAATTGGCCTCACCAAGAAATTCGTCATCTACGACGAGGCCGATCAGCAATCCATCGTCAAATCGGTCATGAAGCGACTGGGTCTTGACGACAAGCAAATCACGCCCCGCACCGTGCTCTCGCGAATCTCATGGGCGAAGAATCACATGCTCGACCCGCAGGAACTTTACCTACAATCGGCCGATCCGAAAAATGAAAAAATCGCACACTTGTACGAGGAGTATCGAAAAGAGCTTCGCCGCGCCAACGCGCTCGATTTCGACGATCTCCTTCTGGAAGCCACGCGCTTGCTAAAGACCGTTCCCTCCGTGCGCGAGTACTATAACAGGCGTTTTCAATATCTCTTGATTGATGAATATCAGGACACCAACCGTCCGCAGTATGAACTGATGCGGATGCTGGCGGGCGAACGGCACAACGTCTGTGCGGTTGGCGACGAGGATCAGTCGATCTATTCCTGGCGCGGCGCCGACATCCGCAACATTCTCGAGTTTGAGCAGGATTTTCCCGAGGCAAAAATTATTCGCCTCGAACAGAATTACCGTTCGACGCAAAATATTCTGCAAGCAGCCTCGTCCGTAGTCGCAAACAACATTCGCCGCAAAGGCAAGAACCTTTGGACTTCGCGCCAAGGTGGGGCAAAAATCGGCTATTACGAAGCTCCCGATGGCGAAAACGAGGCGCTATTCGCCGCCGATTCCATC
>JASHNX010000157.1 GCA_030041415.1 Candidatus Sulfotelmatobacter sp. | reverse complement strand
TCGCGTGCCAGAGCCAGCGCCTCTCTCGCAACCTCCATCTCGCTGCAATCCGAATGGCTTGCCAGCTTTACGATCCTTTGGCGGTAGAGTTCCCGGCTCGCATAATCCATGCGCGGATATGCTCCCGCCGGATCTTCGCGCAGAATGCGATCAAAACGGATCAGGGGCTCGATCAGAAGCTTCCGGTTCGTCTCGCTGATCTCGCGGATGCTGAGCGCCATCTCCCCCACGCCTCGCGCTCGCGCCGGATCTTGCAGTACGTGCTGCCCGCGTTCCGCAATTTGTTCGAGCAAAATCAGATTCAGTGCCGGCACCAGCATCCATAGTTCCACCATCTGAAGCACAGTGGCGTCCTGAAATGCCTGCATGTAATCCGTAAAGGTTGCTGCACTGAACTGGTATTCCACGGCGGCGAGGTAATCCTCGGCGATAGCGCCCACTCTGGGAGCGATGGTGCCTCCGGGAGTGCGTGCCTGCGGCAGCTTTTGCAGGCGCGAGAAAGCGTAGCCAGTCTCATCGATCTGCGATTGCATCAGAAGCAGGTTTTCTCGCAGTAGCCGGATATCATCGGACACCTTCTTTGTCCCTGCGTCGTGCTTCGTCCGTGAGTCCTTGATTGCCTCGAGTACCGCTTTGAACGCTTGCCGCAAAGCCTCGCAACGATCCTGCAGAGAATGCACGTCCACATGCGCGGGCAGCCAGGCCAGCGAGTGCGAAAGCCGGGATGCGCTGGCCGCCAGACTGGGGGGCGTGGTTGCCGGCTCCCTTGCCGGCGGACGCACTCCCTCCGGTTCTGTTCCCAAAAGCTCTACATGACCGCCATGTGCCATTGAATTGTTTCCTAACGATAGCTCGAGGCCTGCATCTCAAACATTTCGGCGTAGCGCCCGCCCAGACTGGCCAGTTGGTCGTGCGTGCCTTCCTCGGTGATTTTCCCGTTCTCGATTACTAAGATGCGGTCCGCCGACCGCACTGTTGAGAAGCGGTGCGAAATAAAAAGCGCCATCTTCCCCGCCGTAAGCTCGGAGAATCGGTGAAATACCTCGAACTCGCTGCGCGCGTCCAGCGCGGCCGTCGGCTCATCCAGAATCAGCAGCTGTGCGTCGCGCAAATAAGCTCGAGCCAATGCAACTTTCTGCCACTCCCCGCCTGAAATATCCACGCCCTGCTCGAAGCGGCGGCCCAACATCTGGTTGTAGCCCTGATCGAGCCGGCCAATCGTTTGGTCGGCCATGCTTTTCGTGGCTGCGCCTTTGATGAGTTCAAGGTTATTCAATTCCTCAATTCTTCCTACTGCAATGTTCTCACGCGCTGTCATTTCGTATCGCATGAAATCCTGGAAGATTACTCCGATCTCACGATGGAGATCGTCGATCTCATACTCCCGTAAGTCCACTCCATCCAGCAGGATTTCGCCTCCGGTCGGGTCGTAAAGGCGGGTAATCAATTTCACGATGGTCGTTTTTCCCTGGCCGTTTTCTCCAATCAGTGCCAGCCGCTCGCCTGTATGCAGCGTGAAATTAATCTCGTCGAGAATAACCCGCGCGTTTCCTGGATAACTGAACGAAACATTGCGGAATTCAATTCCGCGCTGGATCGGTCTCGGAATCGGCAACGCGTTTGGCTTCGACTGGATCGTCGGCCTCATCTCGAAAAATGCCAGCAAATCTGTCAGGAACAGAGCCTGGTCGCCGATGGCCGCGAGAGTCGAGAAGATCTGCTCGATATTGCTGCTGGCCTGTTGAATTGCTCCGGCAAGAAAAGTCAGTGAGCCGATGCTGAGTGCTCCCGCGAGTGTCCGCCAGATCACGAACACGTAAGCGCCGTAATAGCCCGCCGTCCCGAGCGTCGAGAGCATGGAGCCGGCAACCAGCTTTCTCCGCGAAAGATCGACATTTTCTTCGTAGATGTCATCTGACAACTTGGTAAACCGGTCGCGCAGAAAATTTCGCAGGCCGAAAAGCTTCAGTTCCTTGGCCGCTTCTTTGCTTCCGCCCAGAATGCGCAGATAGTCGAGCTGGCGGCGCACCGGTGTCTGCCGGAAGTTCTTCTCGTATCCCAGGAAGGCGAAATGGCTTTCCCCAAGAAATGCCGGAACCACGCCCGCAATCAGCAGCAGCATCAGCCATGGAGAAAACAGCATGATCGAAACCGATAGCGTCAGCGTGGTGATCGCCTGCTGCACCAGCCTGCCAATCGCTTGGATCATCACCAGCCGGTCCGTCGCCTGTACTCGCGCCCGCTCCAGCCGGTCGTAAAAGATGGGGTCTTCATAGGCCTGCAGATCCAGGCTGGCCGCATGATTCATCACCCGGATGCTCACGTACCGCGTGTACTTATCCGCTAGGAGCGAATCCGAATAGTCGATCGTGCGAATGAGAAGGCTGTTCAGAACCGCCAGGGCGAACTCGCCCGCAACCAGCCACCAGAAGTCCGGTTTAATCGGTTGATGACCGGCAACCACATGCACAATCCGGTCAATAATCAGCTTGGTGATCCAGAGCAGCGCAACCGGCAGGAAGGACGCGAATACCCTCGCCAACACCCCGAAGACCACTACCCCGGGGCCTGAGTCCCACATGATTTTCAGGACCGCCGGGACATTGCGCAGCGCCGAAATGCGCTCCTGCCAGCCACCCCAGTAAGTTTTGCGATTCGCCATGCCTGGTTGCCACCGTCATCGAGCGGGCTTACTTTCAGACGGAAGAAACAAACGAGTGCCAGGAGTCCGACAGCTTACCCGCCCTTGTACCAACGGCTTCTGCAAAGATGCCAAAACCGCCGTCAAAGGTTTATCGTCCTCGATGTAAGTCTTGCGCTAATAATAGCCTAGAGACTGCGAATGCCGAAATGCAGCCTGCCGTCCTCCCGAGCCAGGTCGGGAAGTCTCAGACTCGATTTCGCCTTCCCGGGCCACATACCGTCTATCGCAGGAATCGTCTCTAACCCTCCATCGCAATTTCGTCATCCAAGAGAGGCGATGTCGCGTCCAAACGTATAATATAAAACTTATATAGAGGGGCTTGCGCGGCCCAGAGAAGCCCGGAAATGATCGAAAATTACCGCACCGGCTTGATCTGGAAAATGTTCATGTCCAACCTTGAGATTCAGCCCATGCTCGATAAAATCGGTTTTCTCCCTGACAAGTCGGAAAAGACCGAAAAAGCTTCCGCTACCCAACAGTGATCCAGGTAGCCTGAACGCATCCACCGAACGCTACGCCAGCCACCCTTTGACCCTCACGCACATCTAAGTTAGAAGGCCTGATGTAACGGGAAATCTCGGCCGCCATTTCGTTCCTGTACCGATAACTCGCAAGGAAAAATTCCGATGAAAACATTATTCATCGCTTTTATCGCATTCTTCGCCATGATGGGCAGTCTCGCTGCTCATGGAAACGCTGCAAACAATTCTCAGCAGAACTCGACCGCCGCCGCGGCACCCCCTCAATCGAATTCCGCTCCGCCAAATGGAATGCGCATTGCGCCCGGCAGCGTGATCCCCGTGCAGCTCGCCAAAACAATCGACGCAAAAAGAGTTAAGCCGGGCGATGAGGTTCTCGCCCTCGTCACGGTCGATCTGAAGGCTCAAAACGGTGAGATTATCGTCCCCAAGAATACGAAAATCACTGGGAAGGTCACCGAGGCTCAGGCCCGCAACAAGCAGGAAATAGAATCCGAGATCGACATCGCCTTCGATCATGCGGTCGCAAAAGATGGCAGCGACGTGGCTCTGCCGTTGTCCATTCAGGCCGTCATCGCGCCTTCCTATCTTTCGGGAAACAGCGGCAACAATGACAACTCCAGTGCTCAGTCATCCCCGCAAAGCATGCCGCACTCGTCCCCCTCGGGTGGCATGTCGCCCAGTGGTCGCTCGTCGGGAATGGCACAGCCTCAAAGTTCAAATCCCGCTGCTATTGGAGGGGATCAGCCGACTAATTCAGCCAATACCCATTCGCATCCTGCGATCACCGGCCAAACTCAAGGAGTCCTCGGGATTGAGAACGTGACCCTGGCTGCCGCTCCGAATGCGGCCCAAGGTTCGGTTCTCTCGTCAGGCAAGAACAATGTCAAGCTGGAAAGTGGCACCCTGATGCTGCTTCGCGTCAACCCGTGAGTGGCACGGCCCGCGTCTTCAGGCAACACCGCAATCTCGAAGCACCCTGCGGGCACAACCAAGGAGTTCCAGATTCGGACCACATCGGTTCTCCAGCCCTGCTTCATTCAACAATTGAGCTCTCCCTGCATGCGACAATAGAAACGCAGTGGGGAGAACAGACATGAAAATGCAACACGCCATCGCTTATCCGAAGATGAAGGCCACTCTTATAGCTTTCGCCTGCGCCACATTTCTGATCGTGATCCCCAACATCGGTTCAGCGCAGAACTCGCATTCGAACGACTCAGCAAGGACGGCAACTGCAAAAGCGCCCGAGCCATCATCTGCCCTCATTGCCCGCGGAAAATACATCGTGGAAGGTTTATCTCGCTGCGGCCAGTGTCACACGCCGCGTGACAGTAAGGGCAACCCTGAGCCGGGTGAAGCGCTCCAGGGCGCGGCAGTCTGGTTGAACTCCGCGGAACCTGTTGAGGATTGGCCGCTCAGAGCGCCTCGGATCGCGGGCATTCCGCCGGGAACCGACGTGGAGATGATCAAACTGCTGACGACTGGAATCTGGAGGGATGGCAAGCCCTTGCGTCCGCCCATGCCCCAGTTCCGCATGACCGAGTCGGACGCCGAGGCTGTAGTCGCTTATCTTAAATCCTTGCCGTGACCTCGAAACCTATGAGCCTCTGGCTTTCTGGCTGGGGTTGCTCGTGCTGGATGGGCTTGGCCTGCCTCAGTAGTCGTCTCTCTCGTTCCTCAGCTTATCGGCAAGTTTCTTTATCTCCTTTTCCCGCGCGATATTCACAACCCCTCGGGTGTCGTCGTAAAGGCTGTCGCGCAGGAGCATAAGCAGTTTGGCCTTGAGCCTTGCCTTTGGCACCAGCCGATCGGGAACTACGAATGTGCGTCGCGGCGGAGAACACGTCAGAGCGCTCCCAGGGACCGCATTCGTGAGA
Source organism: Candidatus Sulfotelmatobacter sp. (assembly GCA_030041415.1). Taxonomy (GTDB): domain Bacteria; phylum Acidobacteriota; class Terriglobia; order Terriglobales; family Acidobacteriaceae; genus Sulfotelmatobacter. The sequence goes on along the minus strand of JASHNX010000157.1, from coordinate 2,048 downwards.
TTGGGTTCTGCAGCGCTCGATGCCTCGCCCACCTGTGCGCCAGCGAAGGCAGCAGTAACAATGAGAGACAATAGAAGAAAGCTCGCTTTCCGCACATCCAACCTCCTCGTACGCCGGAAGAAGGGTCGTTCCGTTCTCCGGTTAAACAAGGGATGGTGCTCTGCTTCTTCCCGTTTACAGTCTAAGGCGATTCAGTTGCGAGAATACGGAACCTTCGGTATCGGCGAACGAGAGTGGACGAGGTGAAAGGAAACGAGCGAAAACGGGAAGCTCACAATTGCGGAGCGTGAGTTCCAAGTTCGCTCGGGAGAATCCGAAGCCGCTCCAGCGGCGAGAATTGCGCTAAAGAGACTCCGCGAACAAACAGGGCACGCTCCAATCCCGTGCCCTGTTCGTAAATTCCCCACTTCAGAACAGAAGTTCTCAATCGTAAGTAAACGTGAGTTCGTCCAGGTAGGCGGAATACGGAGACTGAGACGAATCGCCATCTTCCTGGTAGTTGATGGTTATTCCGTACCACCCCGGCGCTGAGCCCGGATTGTAATATTGGTTCACTGTGCTCGTTTTTCCGTTCAGTGTGATCGACTGGTACAGCAACTGGTTGTCGGAAGTTCTCTCGACCTGAATCGTCAGGTGATTCCATGAATTGTTGATCGGATTACAGGCAATGCCCGTTGGAACCCACTGCGCATTCACGTTATCCCAGATATCCCACTCGTTGGCTCCCGCAAGCGTGCACTGGTGACCCCAGATGTACCCTTGATTGTTAAAGAACTGATTGATATCGAACTCCACTCCTTGCGATAGTCCGAAATTGCTCGAATAAAAGTACACGTCGTAGGTAAAGTCGTGCAGCGTCGGAACCAGAGTGTGGTTCGTATCCGGCATTCCTTGCGATGAATCGTCGCCGATCAAGTGATTGTTAAACAGCGCGTCGCCGTACCCTTCGCTCCCGGCGAGGTACATCTGCGTGGCCTCTCCGCTCATAGAAGGCGACTTGACGTTCTGCGTGTAAGAGAATGTGATGTTGTCGCAGGGCGAAGGCGAGCAATCGACATACGTCGGCGCGCGCTGCCCGTAATCCGCCCAGCCGCCGCTGTGTTGCAGCTCGCTGAACGAATTTCCACCTCCGCTTACCGTAATCGTCACAGGGGTAGTTGCCGCCCCGCCGCATCCGTCCCACTCCTCGACTGTCGTGTTGTACGTCCCCGCGCTTAACGAAAGGCTGTGATTCAGGCTCGCTCCGTTGACTACGTAGGCCAGGACCCCGGGCGCCGTATAAATACCCATTGACGACACTCCCTTCGAGCAAGTTGTGGTCGCCGTGGCTACATAATTCACTGGGGAACCGACCGTGCTGTCATTCGCCGGCGAGGTTACCGACACGCCGGAAGATCCGCCCGCCTTTACCGTGATCGTAATTGGCGTCGTGGATGCCCCACCGCAGTTGTCCCATTCTTCGACAACCGTGTCGTAACTTGCCGGGCTCAAATCCAGCGTCGTGTTTAAGCTGTCCCCGCTCACCACGTAGGCTAGGACACCTGGCGCAGTATAGACACCCATCGAACCTACGCCCTTCGAGCATGTCGTTGTGGTCGCCGACGCGACATACTTTACCGGTCCCGTGATGGTTGCGCCGTTTGCTGGTTGGCTCACCGTTACCCCGGCGAAAGCGGGCGGAACGCAGACTGCCGAAAGGCACACCAATAGCGATAGTGATCTCAGCATCAAAAGTCCTTTCCCAATTACGGATTTATTTCCTTCCGAATCGCAGAACGTCGTTCCGGCAAATCGGTGGTTGCGCGCGTGAGCGGACGCACGCTTAGAGAGAAGTGGCAATTGGTGGCGCTCGGCTTACAACGGCTAACTTCAAGTCATCCTTGAAGGCCAGCGGTTGCCGCTGGGTAAGGTGATCTGAGAGGTAATCCGTTAAACAATGTAGGGAGAATACCAGAATCTCCCGATAGGGCAAGCGAAAACATCACTGGCCATACACAGAGGTTGTAGTCTTGCGCAACGGCCGCCTCAAGGTTGGCGATCTTGCGATT
>JASHNX010000156.1 GCA_030041415.1 Candidatus Sulfotelmatobacter sp. | reverse complement strand
CGAAGCCCGGGATTCTCCGACAGGAGTTCAGTGATTTTCTTAAAAAGCTTGCGTTTTTGCGCCAGCTTGCGCCCCGTCGAAAGGGTAATTTGCACGAAAACAATGTTGTCGTCGCGCTGCACGCCTAGATAGGTCGGGTCGTAGATCAAACCGCTCGCCGGATGCTCCGTAATTACCTGAAACCGATCTTGCGCAGGCGCGTCCATGGCTTCGACCAGCGCTTTGTGCACTCCATCTGCAATTGCCTTTTTGTACTGCTCACTTTTGCCCTCGCGCAAAGAAATTCGAACCAGCGGCATTCACGCCTCCTTAAGCAATAATTTCCACCATTCAATGGATGATCTTTTCTGCGGCACGATTCAACTGTGTCGTCTTCCTCATGCTTTAATGAATGCGTGATTGTAATGATGGCTGGCTTACCTGGAACGGGCAAGTCTACGCTGGCGCGCGAACTAGCCAGGCGCACGCGTGGCCGGATTATCGGAAAAGATGAAATTCGCCACGCGCTGTTCGTCGAGGATGAAATCGAATACTCTTCGCGACAGGATGACTTCTGCCAGCAGATCATGCTTGAGGCTGCCGGCTATCTATTGCAGCGCGACCCGCAGCGACTCATATTTCTCGACGGCCGCCCATTCTCGCGTTGCTACCAGATCGAAAACGTAATAAACGCCGCGCTGTCGTCGCAGCAAAGCTGGCGAATTCTGGAATGTATCTGTGCAGAGGAAACCGCCAAGCGCCGGCTCGAGCAGCAATCCAATGCAATTGAACATCCAGCGGCGAACCGCAATTTCCAGCTCTATCTGGAAGTTCGATCTCGTTTCGAGGCCATCTCTGCACCCAAGACCGTGATCGACACCGATCAGCCGCTACACACCTGCGTTGAGCAGGCTCTGGCGGCTCTTCGTTGATTCTCTTGTTCGTCTCCCTTACAATCTCTCACTTGCTCTCAGCCGCTCGGCTAATTTTATGAATCGTTCTAGCATCGTTCTGTTTTCGTGTTTGCTATTCTCTGTCTCTTCTGCGGCACAATCTTCCAGTCCCTCAGGTCCGGAAGTCACTGCCAAAGCCCGCGCCATTCAGGAATCCGCCATCGTCGTCGATACCCACGCCGATACGCCGCAGCGCTTTCTCGATGAAGGCTTCGATATCGGTTCAACCGATCCCAACGATGCAGGTCACGTCAGCCTCGATAAGGCTCGCCGCGGCAATTTGGGTGCGGAATTTTTTTCCATCTGGGTCGATCCCGAAACCAACCAGGGGCACTTCGCGCATCACACGTTGGATCTGATCGACACTGTCTACGAACAGGCCGCGCGTCATCCCGATCGCATGATGATGGCTTTTTCCGTCGCAGATATCGAGCGCGCCCATCGCGAACATAAACTGGCTGCGCTCATGGGCATTGAAGGTGGCCACTCGATTGAAAACGATATTCGCCTGCTCCGCGATTTCTATCGTCTCGGCGTACGCTATATGACGCTGAGCTGGTCGAACACCAATGAGTGGGCCGACTCATCCGGCGATATCGATGACCCGAAAGTTCAGCATCACAACGGCCTCACCGACTTCGGTAAGCAGGTTGTTCTCGAAATGAATCGGCTCGGCATGATGGTCGATATCTCCCATGTATCCGACAAGACCTTCTGGGATACGATTGCCGTGACCAAGGCGCCGGTAATCGCTTCGCACTCTTCCGCGCGCGCGCTGGTCGACGCTCCGAGAAACATGACCGACGACATGTTGCGGGCGGTCGCAAAAAACGGAGGCGTCGTCGACGTCAACTTTTTCTCCGGCTTCGACGACGAAAGTTTTCGCAAAGCCGAGCAGGCACAAAGCAAAGACCAGGCTGCTGCAATCCAGCAATATATCGATTCGTTAAGAGCCCAGGGCAAGCCGGTCAACTATCTCGAAGTCGATCGCATCGAGCGCCAGTGGATGGCGAAAATCCCGCGTCCGTCATTCAGCGTGCTCATCGATCACATCGATCACATCGCCAAGGTCGCCGGCGTCGATCATGTCGGCCTCGGTTCTGATTTCGACGGCGTGAGTGGAGCTACTCCACAAGGCATGGATTCCGCTGCGGACTTGCCCAAGATTACGCAAGCCTTGCTCGACCGCGGTTACAGCGCAGCAGACATCGAAAAGATTCTGGGCGGCAATTTGCTGCGCGTTTTTCGGCAGGTCGAGGCTGTGAGTCGCGAAATGCAGGCGCAACCCCAGTCCCATTGATCGCGCTGGCGTACAATGCAAGGTTGCCCAAGTAAAGGCCGTCGATACCAGGAGCACTCATGCGCAATACATTTCTCGTTTTGGTCACGCTCGCATTTGCTGCGCTTATGGTGTGCGCCCAAACCGCACCTCAGTCTGCGCCCTCGGCGAAACCGCCGGTTCACCACGCCGCGGCGTCAGGTCCACCCAGCGCCCTCATCGAGACGACCGCTGGAGACATGCACTGCACTTTATTTCCCGACAAAGCCCCGACTGGCGTAAAAAATTTCATCGGCCTCGCCACGGGGAAAAAGGACTGGAAGAATCCCGTGAGCGGTGTCACCAAACACGGCGTGCCGCTTTACGATGGCACCATTTTCCATCGTGTGATTCCCGGCTTCATGATCCAGGGCGGCGACCCGAAGGGCGACGGCACGGGCGATCCCGGATATGCCTTCAAGAATGAAGTTTCCTCGGACCTGCTTTTCGACCGAC
>JASHNX010000155.1 GCA_030041415.1 Candidatus Sulfotelmatobacter sp. | reverse complement strand
CTGGCTGCGATCCGTTTAGAAGATGGCCGCCGCGCAAAAGCTAAACTCCAAACTATTTCGGCGACTGGCGGTGTGCTGCAATTGCCGTCATCGCTGGGACAAGGCGATTTTGTCGAAGTCGCCTTTCAAACTCAATCTGGCCCGGTGCATGGCATGGCGGAATTGCTGAGCCCGACGAAAAAAGCGAGCGGGGGCGTGCTGCAACCGTTCCGTTTCGTCGCACTTGAAGATGACGATCACCGCCGCCTGCGCACGTCGTTGGACCACGTAGCCGATCACAACAACCTCGGCCTGAAGTCAGCCCTCCTTAATACGACGAGAACGATTTAGCCACCGGAGCCGTCCGGGCAATAGCGCCAGAACGATCGGACCGCTCTCGTTATACTGGTCGTGGCTAACTCGTCGATGCTGATTCGATCGGCCTGCGCCGCGACCGGATGATTCGCGAAACGACCACTCACTCGCCTGAAGAAACAATCGCCTTTGGGCGGACTCTCATCGAACTACTTGCGCCGCCAAAGCTGGTTCTGCTGCGTGGCGACCTGGGCGCGGGGAAAACCACGCTGGTGAAGGGAATTGCCGCGGCGTTCGGAGCGGCGGAAGAGGAAGACGTTACCAGCCCCACGTTTACTTTGGTGCATGAATATCGCGGTCCGAAGGTGAATGTGTATCACATCGATCTTTACCGCATTGATACACAGCGTGAACTGGATACGCTGGCGCTCGACGATCTGCGCGCGGAGAACAGCATCCTGCTGATCGAGTGGGGAGAAAAGTTCCCGCGCTTCGTGCGAGAGCGGGATGTGGAGGTTGCTCTCGATCGCGAAGGGGAGACCCTGCGAAGAATTTCGGTTATAACTTAACCCGTAACAAGATGAGAAACTTCTTCCTAACGTTTTTGGTTCTTTCCTTCGCGCTTCCGGCTCACGCCGAGGAGCCTGAATGGTGTAGGAAACTCCCGCGTCCGGCGTATGCCAAGTTGGAGAGGGTTGCCATCGCAGACAACTGGTTCGAAGTTTACAAAATTCGTCCGGGTGTGTTTGCAATCTATGAACCACATCAGTTCGAAGAAGTGATTTCCTACCTGATTCTCGGCAGCGATCGGGCGTTGCTTTTCGATACTGGCATGGGGATTGGTAACATCAAAGCCGTGGTCGACAAACTAACCCACCTGCCGGTAATCGTACTGAATTCGCATACGCACAATGATCATGTCGGGGACAACTGGCGCTTCGAGAACATTTACGCCATGGACACCGATTTCACGCGCACCAGCGCCCGCGGGTCGAGGGCTGATGCACAAGCGGAACTAGCTTCCGGCTCGGTCTGCGGGGCGTTGCCCGCAGGTTTCGACGCGAAGGATTATTCGACCAAACCTTTTCATGTGTCGCACTGGCTTCACGATGGTGAGACGATCGCGCTTGGCGGACGCACTGTGAAAGTGATTGCCACGCCAGGCCATACTCCGGATGCAATCGCTTTACTAGACGAGAAAAACGGCTTGCTCTTCACCGGGGACTCGTTCTATCTCGGCCCGATTTATCTCTATCGGCCAGAAACTGATCTGGATGCCTACGTCGCCTCTATGCAGAGACTGGCAGCGCTGACGCCTCGTCTGCACCTTCTGTTACCGTCGCACAATTCTCCGGTGGCGGATCCCAGTTATCTTCCGAAAGTGCTGATGGCGATCCAGAAGGTGCAGAGGGGCGAGGTAAAGCCCGTGATCACGGATGGAAAGCACGAATATGTATTCGAGGATTTTTCGTTCCTGATGAAATAGCCCGCAGATGTCCGCCAATGAAACGGCAAATTACCGGCTTCCATCAAGACAAAGAAAATCATTGGGTCGCAGAGTTGGCGTGCGGACACACGCGCCATGTGCGACATGATCCGCCTTGGCAGAATCGGCCTTGGGTGATTACTGAAGAGGGACGGACGGCCAGGCTCGGCATGACCCTCGAATGTAAGAAGTGCGGCGAGACGGAGAATTCCCAGGAGTTAGATAGGATATCTCGCCCGCGGACCATCAGGAGTAGTTAACAACCGATAGAGCTGAGAGGTGGGCTATGGCAACAGCGGCCCGATAATTCCGCGCCGCTGGAGAGCCGAGGGCGGCTGTCCCTAGATGAGCACTAGAACCCCATGATGTTATAACCGCAGTCGACGTAAATCACTTCGCCGGTAATTCCACTGCTGGCATCGGAGGCGAGAAAAACCCCCGTCGATCCGACTTCTGTGACTTCGACGCTGCGTCCGAGCGGAGCGTGTTCGGCATGGCCTTTGAGCATGTCTCCGAACCCGGCGATGCCGCGCGCAGCAAGAGTTTTGATCGGGCCGGCGGAGATCGCATTCACGCGAATCTTTTTCTTGCCGAGTTCATAGGCAAGGTAGCGCACGGAGCATTCCAATCCCGCTTTCGCAACGGCCATCACGTTATAGCGCGGAACGACTTTTTCGGAAGCGTAATAAGTCATGGTCATGATCGAACCGCCGTCTTCCATGAGGGGTGCGGCCGCGCGAGCGACAGCGATCAACGAATAGACGCTGACATCGAGGGCGACGCGAAAGCCTTCGCGGGTTGTATTGACGAAATCACCTTTGAGTTCGTCGGCCGGGGCAAAAGCGACGGAATGAACCAGAGTGTGCAGTTTGCCGTGGCGCTCTTTCAACGTGGCGAAGAGGCGGCTGATTTCTTCGTCTTTGGTCACGTCGCACATGTAGGCTTCGGCGCCGGGAAGAGACAAGATAAGATCCTTGGCTTCTTGCTCCAGGCGCTCGTTCTGATACGTGATGGAGAGTTTCATCCCGGCTGCGTGAAGCCCTTGCGCGATCGACCACGCGATCGAACGTTTATTCGCGACTCCGAAGACAACACCGTTACGGCCCTGCAGATCAGCGGACATGCATGCTCCTTTGGAATGGGAAGAATATCAGCGGAGTGCGGGGCATTGCCACGTAGATCCCTGTAGGCCGCTGGCGGAAAAGCAGGTTCCTCTACTCCGTCCTCACTTTCGCTCCGGCCCCGGTCGGAATGACAGCCGGGTTTTCGAATGTTTGCATTATGCTTCTACTTCACTGCTCCAACTTCCTCGACCGCAGGCGCTTCTACCGGCCAACTCGCCGCAACGAACGATAATCCGTAAACAGTTGCCATAATTGCAAAGCCCGCGACCAGGCTCACATGCTGTGCGACTACACCCACCGCGAGAGCCAGCACCAACTGCAGAAGGGTTCCTCCAAAATTAAACGCGTTCTGCACCCTTCCCATCAGGTGCTGCGGAACCATTTCCATCAGGTTGGTGTTCATCGCTACACCGCCCACGCCGCGGCCGGAACCCATCACGAAATAAAAGGAAATTGCCAGCGGCAACCAGGGCGAGATTGAGGCGAACATCACGCTTGCAGAGAGAACGGCCATCGCAATGGCAACCGAGCGTCTCCCTCCCAGCACAGCAATAAGCGAGGCTGCGTAGAGAGCGCTAAAGAATGCGCCCGTGCCCCATCCGGCGTTGAGCCAGCCATAGCCGACTGCGCCGGCGTGAAATGTGCGCTCGCTCAGCGAGGGGGTGAGAACCACGCCGGTAGACATGGCGCCAATAAACAGCGCCCAGCTAATTCCGAGAAGGATGACCGCACGATGGCCGCGAAGAAAGTGCAATCCTTCACGCATTTCTCTCCAGAAGCGCTGAAGCTGACTCTCGGCCGCAACAATGTCGGCACGTAATTCGTGGGGACGCAGCACGGCGTGGCGTCCCTTGCGCACCCAGAAGTAGCAAAAGAACGAGACCACGTACGTAGAAACGTCGATCAGCAGCACGCCACCGAGGCCGAGCCTGTTGTAC
>JASHNX010000154.1 GCA_030041415.1 Candidatus Sulfotelmatobacter sp. | reverse complement strand
GATCAAAACTCAACAAACAACGCCGCTCCGAATGGTCCCCCAACCGCATCCAGTTCCGATGAAAGCGACTCTCTCGATGATCTCGCCGATGTCCGCGCCCGCATCGCCGCAATGCCTCCGATCGTCATCGGCAAAGACATGGCCGACGCTCTGGGCGCAACTGTCGGTTCGGTCGTGCTCGTCACCAGCCCCCAGGGTGAACTCACTCCGTTCGGGATGGTCCCGAAGTACAGCCGCTTCCGCGTGGTCGGAATTTTTGATTCTGGCTTCTACGACTACGATGCCTCCTGGGCTTTCACGCGCCTGTCCGATGCGCAGCGTCTCTTCGGCCTGGGCAATCTCATTTCCGTGATCGAATTCAAAATCGACGACATCTACAAGGCGGAACAAATCTCGCACGAAATCGAAACTGCGGCGGGCAAAGGTTTCATGACGACGAACTGGATGGAGCAAAACAAAGCCCTGTTTCACGCTTTGCGGCTCGAGCGCCTCGTCACCTTCATTACCATCGGCCTGATCGTATTTGTCGCCGCGCTGAATATCCTGATTTCACTCATCATGATGGTGATGGAAAAAACCCGGGACATCGCCGTGCTTATGTCCATGGGCGTCCGCAAGAAGCAAGTGCGAAACATTTTCATGGCGCAGGGAGTCTTGATTGGCGTCACCGGGACGGCAATCGGCCTGCTGCTCGGCTATGCCATTTCCTACACCGGCGGCCATTACCACATCATTTCGCTGTCGCCCGAGGTTTATTCCATCGACTACGTTCCCTTTGCCCCGCGTCCCATGGATGGCTTGCTGGTTGCATTTGTCGCGATTGGAGTGTCGTTCATTGCGACGCTGTACCCCTCGTGGTCGGCGGCACGGACGCTTCCCGCGGAAGCCCTACGCTACGAATAATCACTCTTACGAATGCTCACTCTTTAGGGCCGTGTCATTCTGAGCGAATCGCGAGCGCCAGAGAGCGCGAGTCGAAGAATCCCTACCCTGTGTGGTGCGGGCGCCCCCGCCCGCACAAATCGATGGCGCGGATGCCGTCCGCAATCCGCTTTCACCGGCCGCTAACCCCTAATCACTGATTTTCGGAACTTTCCAGCCATTGCAGCCGTATCATCAACCAGGAAGACCGAGGTCTCCCATGTTCACATTTCTTCTGTGGTGCATTCTGTTCGTGCTGTGCTGGCCGCTGGCCATTCTTGCGCTCATCGCCTACCCATTCATCTGGCTGCTACTGCTACCGTTCCGCATTGTGGGCATCGCTGTCCATGGCGCGTTAGAGGTTATGTATTTGGCGATTACGCTGCCGTTTCGCCTGCTGGCAGCACCATTTCGAATTTGAGGGAACTCCCTGCATGCAGCGAGCTCTAGTTCTCCATCGACTTCAAGTTCCCGCTGACGATCAACCTCGCTTCCGTCGCCTTCTGCACATCTTCTGCCGTTAATCCCGGCGCAACTTCCTCGAGCACCAGCCCATCTTTCTTTACGCGGATGTATGCCATCTCCGTCACAATCGTATCCACCACGCCCACCCCAGTGAGCGGTAGCGTGCACTTTTTCAGAATCTTCGGCGCGCCTTCCCGGGTGGTGTGCTCCATCGCGATGATGACTCGGCGCGCTCCCGCCACCAGGTCCATCGCCCCGCCCATTCCCTTCACCATCTTGCCGGGGATCATCCAGTTCGCGAGATTGCCTTTCTCGTCCACTTCCATCGCACCCAGCACGCTCAAATCGACGTGGCCGCCGCGGATCATGGCAAATGAATCGGAGCTCGAAAAATAAGATGTGCCGGCCATTTCACTAACTGTTTCTTTGCCCGCGTTAATCAGATCCGCGTCTTCGCAACCTTCCAGCGGATACGGACCGATCCCAAGCATTCCGTTTTCCGACTGCAGCACAACTTCCATCCCAGCCGGAACGTGATTTGCAATGAGCGTCGGCATGCCAATGCCGAGATTTACATAGAATCCGTCGCGCAGCTCGCGAGCGATCCGATTGACAATGCGCTCGCGCTTCTCGATGTCTTTGCCTGGCTTGTTCATTGCGATTCTTTTGAGATCGCCCTCCTCACCGTTCTCTTCTCAATCCTCTTCTCATACAATGCGCCTTGAAAAATCCTCTTCACGTAAATCGATGGCGTGTGAATCGAATCGCCGTCCAGTTCTCCCGGCTCGACCAGATGTTCAACCTCTGCAATCGTGACCTTCGCCGCTGTCGCCATCATCGGATTGAAATTCCTTGCCGTCTTCCGATAAACCAGGTTGCCCATCCGGTCGCCCTTCCACGCTTTCACGAACGCGAAATCAGCCGTCAGGGCCCGCTCCATCACGTAAGTCCGGCCATCGAACTGGCGCGTCTCTTTGCCCTCGGCAACAATAGTGCCCACGCCCGTGGGCGTGAAGAACGCCGGAATGCCCGCGCCGCCCGCGCGAATGCGCTCCGAAAATGTTCCCTGCGGCACCAGATCGAGTTGTACTCGACCGTCGAGCACCATCGCCTCCAGCAGCTTGTTTTCTCCGACATACGTCCCGATATGCCGTTGAATCTGCCCTGCAGCCAGCAAAAGACCAATGCCCAAACCGTCGACTCCGGCATTGTTGCTGATGGTCGTTAGGTTCTTCGATCCCTTCCGCACCAGCGCGCGAATCAGATTCTCGGGATTTCCGCAGAGGCCAAAACCACCGAACATGATCGACGATCCATCGACCACATCCCGAATGGCTTCATCGGCATCGGCAACAACTTTGTTCATCGTGACCGCATTCTAAATGAACTGATTCGCAAAAACCCAAGCCCCTCAACGCTTCTCCGGAGTTTTCTTCAGCGCGTGTGCCTTCTCAAACTCCTCGGCAAGCGCGCGTGTGCTGAGATTCTCGCGAATGTGCGCCAGCCGCTGTTCAACCTTGGACAGAGCGTCCTCAAGATTTTTTTTGTTGCTGATCGCGATATCGCGCCACATCGAATACGGGCTCGCGGAAATACGCGTCATCTCGCGCAGCGCGCGCCCGCCAGCCGGAAGCAGGGGCGCTTCTTCGCCAAACTCCCCGACTAATGCCGCGGCCAGCGCCGTCGAGATCATCTGCGGCACATGGCTGATCCATGCGCACAAACGGTCGTGATCTTCCGCCGGCAGCACGGCGATGCGTGCGCCGATCTGCTCAATCCATCCAGCGAACTCGGCAAAGATTCCTGCATTGATGCTCTGCGCAATGTCCTGACCGGGCAGGGGCGTCAAAAACCACACCGCATTCTGAAACAAATCTGCATCGGCGTAATCCACGCCGCTGTGTTCTTTCCCCGCCATGGGGTGTCCGGCAAGAAATCTCGTGCCCGCATCTTTCCCAAACACTTTTATCGCCTGCTCTACAACCGAAACTTTCGTGCTTCCGACATCGGTCAACAAGGTATTCGCGGGCAGCGCCGGACCAAGGCGTCCAATCAGATCGACAATCGCCAGTACTGGCGTCGCCAGCAAAACAACCTGGCTGCCACGCACCGCATCGGCCGGTTCTGCATACCCTTTATCGATGGCGCCGCACTGTTTCGCCCGCTGCAGCGCAGATTCGCGATCGCAGCCCACAATCATGCCGGCAAACTTCTTCCTGCGCAGGGCGAGGGCAAACGAGCCACCGATTAGTCCCGTGCCGACAATCGTGATTTGCCGAATGGGCATAAAGAATCGAGTAATTGTGCGATTTCGTAATTGAGTAATTTGAACATCGCGCTCCCAAGGGCGCTTTAGACTCGATTACAAAATTTACTCAATTACTCAATCGATCTTCCCACTGCCGGCGCAATCATTCGCAATTCGGCCATCAGCTTGGTGAATTGCTCCGGATACAACGATTGTGCGCCGTCCGACCATGCCTTATCAGGGTCGCAATGCACCTCGATCAACAGCGCGTCTGCACCCGCCGCAACCGCCGCGCGCGCCATGGGAGAAACTTTGTCGCGGCGTCCGGTGCCGTGGGAAGGATCGGCGGTCATCGGCAAGTGAGAAAGCTTGTGAATAATCGGAATGGCCGAAATATCCATCGTGTTGCGCGTATACGTTTCGAAGGTGCGAATACCGCGTTCGCACAGGATCACGTCATAATTCCCGCCGGCCATAATGTATTCCGCCGAAAGCAGCAACTCTTCGAGCGTTGCGGCGATGCCGCGCTTCAGCAATACCGGCTTCCGCACCTTGCCTAGTTCGCGGAGCAGATTGAAGTTCTGCATGTTGCGCGCGCCGACCTGCAGAATATCGACGTAAGGGAGCATCATCGGGATCTGCGAAATTTCCATCACTTCGCTGATCACCAGCAGTTTGAATTTGTCTCCCGCCTCGCGCAGCAGCTTCAGCGCATCCTCACCGTGCCCCTGAAAAGAATAGGGAGAGCTTCGTGGCTTGAATGCCCCGCCGCGCAACACCTTCGCTCCCGCCTTCGACACCGCTTCTGCCGTCGCGAACAGTTGCTCGCGCGATTCCACCGAGCACGGCCCCGCCATCACCACCACTTCGTTTCCGCCGATGCTGACCTCGTTCGCCAGCTTGACAATCGTTCCTTCGGGACGAAACCCTTTGCCCGCCAGCTTGTAGGGTGAACTGATACGGTGAACTTCCTGCACTCCGGGCAGCAACTCGAGGTTGCGGATATCGAAGTCGATCACGGCGCCCACCGCGCCCAGCACAGTTTGCCGCGCCCCCGTCGAGCGATGAACTTCAAATCCCATCTTCACCAGGTGATCGATCACCTGCTGAATCTGTTTCTCATCGGCCACATCTTGCATTGCAACGATCATAAGAATCTCTCAGCTGAACTGCGCCTATGAGCTACGAGTTGAGCGCAAAGGCGTACTTCGCTTGATCAAAAATCGGGGTTGGCGGCATTCATTAATCATTTATCTCTGAATCCAACTCGGTTTGTTTATTCCTCTCGTGTGCCTCGCCGTCCTTCTCGCCAATCCCTTCCTTCTGGATATTGCGCATTACATCCATAATCCGTTCGAAAATCCGCACCAGGTCTTTCCCGGGCAAGGGGCCCTGATTGAGCTGCTGCACATTTTCAAACACGATCCGCTCGCGCTCCGGTTCATAAATCGGCAGGCTCGTATGCCGCTTCAGCCGCCCGATCTCGACCGCTGCCCGCGCCCGCTCGCTCAGTAACTCGACCAACCGCCGGTCAAGCTCATCAATTTTCTTTCGCCAGTCTGCGATATCCATTTACGCCTTTTGAAGCTGCCGCGAGCAAAACTTCCCCACGAATTCTGCAACCGCTTCGGCTTCACGTCCGCGATTGCGCTCAATCGTCTCCACGATCGCACTGCCAACTACCACTGCGTCGGCAAATTTGCCGGTCTCGGCAAACTGCTCGGGCGTGGAAATCCCGAACCCCACAGCAATCGGCAACTTGGTAACGCGTCGCAAGCGGCGCACTAACTGTTTCGCGTCGTCCGCCAGGTTCTGCCTCGCGCCGGTAACTCCCGTTCGTGAGACCACATAAACAAATCCCTGCGAGGCTTCTGCAATTTTCTTCAGTCGCGCGTCTGGACTAGTGGGCGCGGCCAGAAAGATTGGAGCAAGGTCGTTCGCTCGCATCGCCTCCAAATATTCACTCGCCTCCTCCACCGGCAAGTCGGTCAGCAAAACGCCATCCACACCGGCATGACGCGCCACCTTGCAAAATTTCTCCACTCCAAGCCGCAATATCGGATTCAGATACGAGAACACAATCAATCCCGCCGACTGCGAATGCTGCCGCACTTCGGCAGCAAGAGTCAAAACCTGCGACAGACATGCACCGCCTTTCAGCGCCCTTTCGCTCGCCCGCTGAATCACCGGACCATCCGCCACCGGATCGCTGAACGGCACGCCCAACTCGATTACGTCCGCGCCCGCTTCAATCGCGGCAAGAATGATCTCGCGCGTCGTCACCAGATCGGGATCGCCGCACGTCACATACACCACCAGCGCCGGCTTTTTGTAAAACGTCAGAGGCATGAGATAGAGTCGCCGAGCAAATGAAGAGATTGAGTCATTAGTTTGCAATCATCGAATGACCCAATCCAAGTCGCTCAATCGATCTTTAAGTTCTCCCGCAAAATCCCGATATCCTTATCGCCGCGGCCGGAAATGTTCACGATCACAACATCCGATTTTTTCATTTTTGGAGCACGTTTCATCACTTCAGCCACCGCGTGCGCCGATTCCAGCGCCGGAATAATTCCTTCCGTCCGCGCGAGCAGCGTTGTCGCCTCCAGAGCCTCGGCATCCGATGCTGGAACATATTCGGCGCGCCCCGAATCTCGCAAGCTCGCATGCTCCGGACCGATCGACGGATAATCGAGTCCCGCCGAAACCGAATGCGTAGTCGCGATCTGTCCCGCACCATCCTGCAACACGTACGAGTAAGTTCCCTGCAGAACTCCCGGAGATCCGCCACGGAATCGCGCCGCGTGCTCGCCCAACGTGTAGCCGCGTCCGCCAGCCTCGACGCCGATCAGTCGAACTTTCTTATCCTTAATAAACTCGTAAAAAGCTCCGATCGCATTTGACCCTCCGCCCACGCAGGCAATCACTGCCGCAGGAAGCTTCCCCTCGGCTTTCAAAATCTGCGCCCGCGCCTCGCGCCCGATCACGCGATGAAAATCCCTCACCATCGTCGGATAAGGGTGCGCCCCCAGTACGCTTCCCAATAAGTAATGTGTCGTACGCACGTTCGTCACCCAATCGCGCATCGCTTCATTGATCGCATCTTTCAAAGTCTTCGATCCGGAATCAACCCCGCGCACTTCGGCCCCAAGCAATCTCATGCGGAACACATTCAGCTCTTGCCGTCGCATGTCCTCCGTGCCCATGTACACGACGCATTCAAAACCGAACAACGCACAAACCGTCGCCGTAGCTACGCCGTGCTGTCCCGCGCCAGTCTCGGCGATCACGCGATGCTTGCCCATACGCTCCACCAGCAGCGCCTGCCCGAGGCAGTTATTGATTTTGTGCGCGCCCGTGTGCAGCAGGTCTTCACGCTTTAAATAGATCTTTGCTCCTCCCAGCTTCCGCGTCAGCCGACCGGCAAAGGTTAGCGGAGTCGGACGCCCTGCGTAAGTCCGCAGCAGTTCATCCAGCTTTACCTGAAATTTCTTATCGCGCGTCGCCTTCTCATATTCGCGCTCCAATTCGTCGAGCGCTGCCATCAAAGTCTCGGGAACGTACCGCCCGCCATACACGCCGAAACGACCGGGCAGGTTGTGCATAGACGAACCCCGAGGGTGCCCCATCCTAAGGTCGACGTTCTTTGTCGAGCTTAGGGTGGGGACTTTGGCGTTTGTGGTTCGCGGAACGGTAGCCATATTCTCAACAAACCTCTGTCATTCCGAACACGCGCAAAGCGCGGGCGAGGAACCTGTTGTTATCACGCTATGCAGTCCGCCGATCGATCTCCCGCACTGCCCGCACAAAAGCGCGCACTTTCTCCGGATCCTTTTTCCCCGGCGAAGCCTCGACGCCGGAAGCCACATCCACTCCCCATGGTTTCAACATTGCGATCGCTTTGCCAACATTGACGGGGGTTAGTCCGCCCGCGACAACAATATGTCCAATGCGCTTGATCGCATCAAGCGTTTGGACTGCGGCAGCCCAGTCGAACGCTTGTCCTGTGCCACCGTGATTTGAACCATTTCCAGAATCCACTAAGAAGGCCTCAACGGAACCCGGTTGCCACATCAGTGCCCAGCCTTCAGGATTCGGCTGGCGCATGGAGATCGCGGTCAGGACTTTGATGTGCGCCTTATGCTTCACCACCAAATCGGCCACATGGGGATCCTCGCGGTCACCGTGCATTTGGACTGCCGTGAGCCCCGCCCTCTCCGCAACTGACAGAAGCACATCCTCCCGCTGGTTCACGAATACGCCTATCTTTTCAATACTCTCCGGCAACCGCTTCACAATCTCCCGCGCCGCCTCCACACTGATGTTTCGCGGGCTCTTTTCATAAAACACAAAGCCTACCGCATCCGCTCCTGCATCCACAGCGGCCAGCGCATCCTCCAGATTCGTCATCCCGCAAATTTTGATCCACGTCATGCAACTGTCATCCTGAGCGAAGAAGTTGCTTCGCGAGGCGAAGCAACGTCGCAGTTGAAAGATCCCTTGCAACTTCCTGGCATGGTGCAGCCTGAAAACGAATTCTCATCGAGCAGCGTGCGCCCGCAACTCCGCGCTCGCAACCAACTCCTGCAACATCTTCCCAGGCCGCTCTGCCCTCATCAGCGATTCTCCAATCAAAAACGCTTGATATCCTGCCGATCGCAATCTTGCAATGTCCTCCGCCGACCTAATCCCGCTTTCCGCCACGCGCAAAACATTTTCAGGCAATCGCTCCACCAAACGGAATGCCGTCTCCGGATCAACTTTAAATGTACGCAAATCGCGCGTGTTCACTCCAATCAAGTCGCAGCCGGCATCCAGCGCCCGCCGCAACTCATCCTCATCGTGCGCCTCGCAGAGAACGTCGAGACCCAAACCACGCGCATGTCGGACCAGGCTCGCGAGTTCTGCGTCGTTCAGCGCCGCCACAATCAGCAAAACCGCATCCGCCGAGTTCGCCTTCGCTTCCAGTACTTGAAATCCATCAATGACGAAGTCCTTCCGCAAGCACGGCAGCTTGACCTCTGACGAAGCCTTTCGCAAATTTTCGAGCGATCCCTGAAAAAATTCTTCGTCCGTTAAAACAGAAAGCGCCGCTGCACCAGCCGATTCCAAATCGCGAGCCAATTCCTCCGCGCAAAAATTAGCCCGGATCAATCCTTTCGAAGGTGATGCCTTTTTTAACTCGGCAATAACCGCTACTCCCACTTTGCTCTTCGCTTCAAGCGACCGCCGAAAGCCGCGCGGCGCATATTGTTCGGCGCGGCGCTCCAGTTCGCGCATATCAGCCGCCCGTTTTGCAGCCGCGACTTTTGCGTGTGTCGAGCGCAAAATTTGATCGAGAGAAACAGGCATAGTGGTGCCTGAATTATACGGGAATGCGCTCCGGACAGGCTGAAACCGCGCTATCGGCAAACCGCGTCAATTTCCTTGTAAGGCTTCTCGGCGTGCGGAGGATATTTGATCTGTTTCACCTGCATCATCTGGTCGAGCAGCGTTCCCGCGTCATGCAGCCCCACATCCGGATCGGTTTCATACGCTGGATCGCTTTCCGCTTCTTCGAGCGTCACCAGCTTAAAGCCCTTCTTGTGAAGCAAGTCGAGTGCGTCGGGAACTATCGTGCTGCTGAATGCTCCCAGATGCATGAGCAACACATAGTTGATCTCGCGCCCAAAAATCAGTTTCGACTGTTCGCGCCCCAGATCAAGAAATTCTGAAGCCGTGCTCAGGTAGCTCGTTCGCAGCCACGCGATCGAATTCTGATCTTTTTTTTCCGCGCAGCGCGCGTAAGCCGTATTCCACAAGTAGTCCTCCCAGTCGAGCGTCACCTGCGCAATTCTGTATCCGTGATCCTTCAAGTAAGCACGGACCGCGCGCCGTTTCTCGACCGTGTCTCCTTCATGCAGATACGGATACCGCAACCAGTGCCAGTTATTCTTTGGGTCGAGCAACTCCAGCACCGGTTCGTTTTCTTCGATGTCGCGCTGAAACGCCTCGGCACTGTTTTGTTCAAGATCCATGTGCGAGTAGGTATGATTTCCCACCGGTTCTTTCGCGGCCCACAACTTCAGCGCTTCCGCGCCGTCCTCGCTGCCTTCCAGTTTTTTTGCATTGATGAAACCATAGACGGGCGGCACATGCCGCTTCTTAAGTATCGCTAGAACATCTTTTGCAGTCTGCGCGCGCGTAACCCCCGTCGGCAGCGGTCCGTTTGAAGGCAGATCGTCGAACGTAATGGCCAGCTTTTGCGCCGAAGAAATTGCCGAGAGCATCAAAACAGACACGAGCAGAAAAACAAACTTTTGATTCCTGCGGATCAGAATTTTCATAGCAAGAGTTTACTTCAGAAAGAGAGCGGCACAGGGAAAGCCATTTGGTGCCATCGAAGGGACTCGAACCCCCACACCGTTGCCGGTACATGGACCTGAACCATGCGCGTCTGCCAATTCCGCCACGATGGCATTCTGGACTGCAAAGCAGCGGCGGCCTGAGGCCGCCGAGTCAGGAAGACATTTCTATTCTACAGCCGCATCGGACCCTGTCAAACGTATGGCGATACACTCAACCGCGGCCGCGCCTCCAAAGAACAAAAACTGCTAATCGCCAACCTACCCCAGCTTCGCGTCCATCGAAATCTTCGCGTTCAGAACTTTTGAGACGGGGCAGCCTTTTTCTGCCGCTTCCGCATATTTCTGAAACGTCGCCGCATCCGCTCCCGGAACTTTGCCCACCACATCGATATGGCTCTTCGTGATCGTCCACCCCGAATCCAGTTTTTCCATGGTTAATGTCACATTCGTGCTGATGCTCTCCGGAGTCAGATTCGCGCCTCCCAGTTGCGCCGAGAGCGCCATCGAGAAACAAGCGGCGTGCGCGGCAGCAATCAATTCCTCGGGATTTGTTCCCGGCCCATTCTCAAAACGCGACGTGAACGAATACTGCGTGTTGTTCAGGACCCCGCCGGGCGCAGAAATCGATCCCTTGCCGTCCTTCAGTCCGCCCTTCCATACTGCGCTTGCCTTGCGTTCCATCACTTTCTCCTCATAGTCAGATTATTCCTGCTCTTCGATTCTACGCGGAGATCGAAGACCGTGTCAGAACACGTCTCTTTTTGAGGAAGAAATTGAATGGACGATGGAGAACGCGGTCAGTAGAAATCCGAGCAGCTCAAATAAAATCCGCACCGCCCGCAGATCAGCTTGCAGCGCTTGTCTTCAAGCTCGGCCGAGCAGTTTGGACAAAATCGCTCAGGGGAACCCAACCTCTGCGTCGCCTTCACGAACCGCTCCGGTGTTTGTGGTTCGGTCGGCTTCGCATCCGCAGGCTTGGCGTTCACTGCCGAACCATAACGCGTCGCACACCGAAGCACAAGTGAATCGGTTTGGACTCTAGGCGACCCCGATGATCGTGCGCCCGTCACCCGAACATTCTTCGCGAAGCAGACTCCCCAGAAATAAAATTCCGATTCCTTGCTTCTTCCACAGCTCAATCTGCGCTAGAATGTCCTCGCATTGAGAGCGACTCTATCTGGCCGTAGATGCGCTCTTGGCCTTCCCCCAGGAGGTAGTAGATGTACCGGCCCTATTCGAGTTCCTTGGCGGATTCACATCCGTTCTTGGATGTCCAGTCTCTGCTGCGTAACCTCGCCCAGGATTTCGTAACCGCTTTCAATACCGGCAATTACGATCATGCGGCCGCTTTGTTTACCACCGACGGAGCGTTCATGGTGCCCCACCACGAACCCGCTTACGGGGCGAGAGCCATCGAGCATCTGCTACGCCAATTCGGCGATGCTGGATATCAAGACCTCCGGTTGGAAACCGTCCGCGTCGAGTCTTCCGGCGATATGGCGATGGAGATCGGCCGTTATTCGGTTGGCATTCGCCAGCCCGATAGCACGATCATCGCGGATCGCGGCAAATACGTGAAAGTCTGGCGCCGTCTCGGAACCTGGCTGATCGTGGCCGACTCCTGGAGCAGCAATCTCCCTCCTTCGCATTAGACGTTTCGTCTTTTCTCATCGAACTCGACGCGCACGAAGGTAAGGAGGAACTACCCCCACGGCCCCCGTCTTGACACCCCTTTCTTTCGGCCTTTATTCTTAATCTTTGCCCCTTGCGGTACTTGCGCTGTTAGCGTGCTTCCGCGGCCCGGAGCGGCAATCAACGGCGTGCGGAGATTCCCAGATGTTCTTCGAGATCAAAGATTTAGAACTTCATCCCATCGATTTCGAGGAAAAGTTTGAGCCGGGAGCAATCGACTTCGGAGCGGAATACCGCCAGCGTACGCCGATTGAAACCACCGGACGCGCAGATTTAGTCGAGGAGCATCACGGCAAGCACAAAGTAATCCAGGACATTCGCATTAAAGGCCGCCTGGCAACCATCCTGGAATTGAATTGCGCGCGTTGCCTTGAGCCGGTCACGCAGGCTGTAAAACGCGATTTCGATCTGCTCTATCGCCCGCAAGGGTCGGATGCCGGCCGGGATGAAATGTCTGTCACCGATGCCGAAGCGGAGATCGGCTATTATGAAGGGGTGGGCATTTCATTGGACGATGTAGTACGGGAGCAGGTTCTGCTCGCGGTTCCCTTGAAGGTGACGTGCCGGGAAAACTGCAAGGGCTTATGCCCGCATTGTGGCAAAAACCTCAACGAAGGCCCTTGCGATTGCACCGTAGAGATTGAAGAGCCTCGCTGGGCCGCGCTCAAGGAAATTCGCGGCAAGCTGGCCAATTAGTTTGCAGAAATTTATCTGAGGCCATGCGCCTCGCGAGAGGAATCCTAGAACATGCCGAATCCGAAACGACGACATTCTCAGCGGCGCACATCCACCCGCCGGGCCCACGATGCGCTAAAAGGGCATTCGCTCTCCGAGTGCCCGAACTGCCACGAAAAAAAGATGCCTCACCGCGCCTGCGTGAAGTGCGGCTACTATAAGGGCCGCGAAGTTCTGGAAGTCGAAGAAGCCAGCTAGTCTCTCCTACGATGCCTAGCGTGATCGCGCTGGATGCGATGGGTTCAGACCGGGCTCCCAAGCCCGAGATCGAAGGCGCAATCCACGCCGCGCGCAGCTTCGGCGTGCGCGTGTTGCTGGTTGGCCCGGAACCCATTCTCAAAGCTGAGTTGGAGCGCCATCCCTCGGCCGCTCGGCTGCCGCTTGAGATCGTCCACGCCAGCGAAGTCATCACCATGGAAGATAAGGCCGTGCAGGCCGTGCGCTCCAAGCGCGACTCGTCCATGCGCGTAGGGTTGCGCCTGGTTCGCGAAGGCCGCGCCGCGGGCTTTGTCACTGCGGGCAACACCGGCGCTGCCATGGCTTCCGCCAAGATGGTTCTCGGCGCTCTGCCCGGCGTCGATCGCCCGGCATTGGCGGCCGTGTTCCCGACGGCTCCCGGCACGGCGGCAATTCTGCTCGATGTGGGTGCTAACGTCGATTGCAAGCCGCACCATCTGCAACAGTTCGCAGTGATGGGAGAGATCTATTTTCGCTCCATATTCGGCCGTTCCGGTTTCGGCGCCAGCTGCGCGCCGCGAGTTGGACTGCTCTCCATCGGTGAGGAAGAAACCAAGGGAAACGATCTGACCCGCGAAGCGCTTCCTTTATTGAAGCAACTGCCGCTCAACTTTATTGGTAATGTGGAAGGCCGCGACCTGTTCAACGGCAGCGTCGACGTAATCGTCGCCGACGGCTTCGTAGGCAACGTTGCTCTCAAGATTTCCGAAGGAGTCGCCACTCTGGTGCGCACAGTCTTGAAAGAATCGCTGAAGTCGACCATTACCCGCCAGGTGGGATATATTCTGTCGCGCAGCGCATTCTCCGATTTCAAAAAGCGCATCGACCATACAGAGTACGGCGGCGCGCCGCTGTTGGGAGTGAGAGGCGCATGCATTATCACGCATGGCTCTTCCAATGCCAACGCGATTAAGAACGCCGTGCGCGTCGCAGCAGAATTCTCCGAGCGGCATATCAACAAATCGATCGAGCAAGGATTGGCCGCATTGCATTCCGCCGCGGTTGAAACCACGGTCACCGCAGGTTAGTCCCGGCACTTCATCATGAGCGAATCCAACACTATTCAGAATTCCGACGGCCGCATTGCTTTTATTTTTCCAGGGCAAGGATCGCAGGCGGTGGGCATGGGCAAAGACCTTGCCGAAAAATACCCTGTCGCGCGCCAAACATTTGAAGAGGCTGACGATGCCCTCGGCTACAAACTGTCGCAGTTGTGCTTCGAAGGCCCGGAAGAACAGCTCCGGCTTACTGAGATTACGCAGCCCGCAATCCTCACCGCTTCCATCGCGGCGCTGAGAGTTCTTGAAACACGCATCCCCAAGCCGGGTTTCGTGGCCGGTCACAGCCTCGGGGAATACTCCGCCCACGTCGCTTCCGGAACCTTCAGTTTCGCCGATGCGGTTCGCACCGTCCGCGACCGCGGCAAGTATATGCAGGAAGCCGTGCCGGTCGGAGTCGGAACCATGGCCGCCATCCTCGGCATGGATGCAGAGAAAGTTGCCGATGTCTGCCGCGACGCGGCACAAGGCGACGTTTGCTCGCCCGCAAACATCAATTCTCCCGAGCAGATTGTTATCTCAGGCAACACCGCAGCCGTTGAGCGCGGAGTCAAACTCGCCGATGAGCGTGGTGCCAAGCGTGCGAAAGTTCTGCCCGTCAGCGCTCCCTTTCATTGCTCGTTGATGAAGCCCGCGCAGGACCGCCTCGAGCCCGAACTGAATCATCTGAAGATGCAGAAGCCCGTGTATCCCGTCGCGTGTAACGTCGATGCCACACTAGTAGTTGACGACATTCGCGCCGCCTCAACTCTTGTGGCGCAAGTGACAAGTTCCGTGCAGTGGGATCCTTGCATGCGCCTGCTCATCGCCAAAGGCGTTCAGACGTTTATCGAAATCGGCCCGGGAAAAGTATTGTGCGGCTTGATGCGGCAGATCGACCGCTCGAAGACCTGCCTGAACGTCAGCGACGAAGCGTCTCTTCAGAAAACTCTGGCGAGCCTGGTGCCGGTGGAAACAAGTTGAACGACGACTGAAATTCCAGATCGCACGGCGGCGTGCTGATCGTTTTGTCGTGCTTATCGACGTATAGCTGCGCGTGCTCGCTTCGATTATTCACAATCACATCGACGACCACGCCGCTTCCGCCGCCGGGGCAATTGCTCTCGCCGTAAATCCTGAAACTCTTAATAACGCCCCACGGGCTGCCCGGCCCCCAATCCTGCATGAATTCGTTAAATGGATATTGCGCGTGATTCTGCGGATGCTGCTTCCAGTCCGGATCGGCGTAATAAACTCCGTACGCTTGTTCGAACTTTTGCCCTTGCAGATCGGAGAAGAATTTGTCAGCGATGCGCTTCTGTGGCCAGAAGCGATTCAACCATCCGGCGATCGCCACCACCAACACGATAACGATCAGCGAAATAATTCGAATTCTTTTTCGCCGCTCTTTTTCCGGGTGATACTCTCTCGCGTCGAGCAATGTCATGCTTGTCTAGCATAACGGACGCACCCGCCAAGTCAAAAGTTCCGGAAAGAAGCTCCCAAGCTCTACAGCGTACGTTTGAAAAGCGGAATCGCAATCGCCAGGGTCGTCGCGGCAAAAATCGAGAGAAATAACATATCTCCCCAGATCGCCAGCAGGCTGGTTTCTTTCAGCAATAAGCAGTTGAAGCCATGCACGGCGTAAGTGAATGGATCCACTCTCGCAATTGCCTGCAGCCACTTGGGAAAGGCTTGAATCGGATATACCGAACCACTGGGGAAAAACAGCAGCGTATTGAGAATGCCGAACATCGCTCGCGGCACCAGCGGATCTTCAATCCGCACCATCAGCAGAAACATCATCGTATTCAACGCCAGCGACGTCAGCACAATCATGACAAGCAGTCCGGCAACGGTAAGCGGATCGAAAATGGTTCGCACTCCCGCCAGCATCGATCCGATCGCCACGATGATTGCTCCCGTCATCACTGCTTTGATCGCTCCGGCCAGGTTCAATCCCAGCACCAGCTCCAGTTTGGTAATCGGCGTCACCAGATAGCCCTCGTGCACCCCGCGTGCCTTGTCGTCGATATACAGCATCCCTCCGCCAATCATCACTGAGACGAACATCGCCAGCACCAGCGACCCAGGCAGGAGATACTTCATGTACTCGATATAGGGATACAGTTCGACGATCGATAATGCCGTCTGCTGCAAGATCCGCGGCGACACCGTCGGCTGGTTCATTGAGTTGACGAGATCGGTCATCTCCGATTCGATCGCCGAGCTCATGAAGTTATCGCTGTTGTCTACGACCACCCCCACTTGCGGATGGTTGTCTTCATAGACCCGCCGTGAATACTGCGGCGGAATAATGATTGCTCCCTCCAGCTTTCCATCGCGCACATCCGCGACCGCTTTCTTTTCGTCGTCGTAATAGACCGGCACGAAGGTTCGAATGTTCGCGCGAACCGAATCGAACGCTTCCCTCAATCGCAGCGCTTGCGGTCCGCCATCCTGATCGACAATCGCAACCCGCGCGTCACGAATCTTCCCGCCGAAAGCGTTGCCCAGAATAATGAGCTGCACCAGCGGAAAGATCATCGATGCCAGCATCAACGCCGGCGACCGGAAGAACTTGCGCATCTCGCGCTCGACAATGGCCATCATTCGATTCATGTTTAGTCCTCAGTCCCCAGCCCCGAGTCCGCAGCGCGCTTTGAGCGTTGTAGAGAGTTGATCAGGCCGCTCAGTACGCGCCCTAGTTCGCCGATCTGCGCTGTCAATTTTGTTGTTGCAGCCGGGGGCAGATACTGCCGCTGCGCCGCAATTAGAATCTGCGTTTCGATTTCGGCAAGAGAACCTCGGGCATGCCGCAGAAATCTCACAAAGTCACGGTTTGAATAATGATCTTTTCCCTCAGCAATGTTGCTCGGCACTGAGACAGCGGCGCGACGAAGTTGGCTGATAAGACCAAACTGTTCGTGCGACGGAAATTTCTCCGTGACATCGTAGACCGCAGTCACCAGCCCCATGGCCTTCTGCCACGCGATCAAATCTTTGTAGCTGCTCTTACTCATAAATTCTCAGCCCGCTCAGACTCAAGACCCGGGACTAGGGACTTAGGACTATTCACGATTGCAGCGGCCGTTGCGGCATCATAAAGCCATAAGCTTTCTGCAGTTCGTCGCGCAACTGCCGTCCCGTGTAATGCACGAATACGTCGTCCAGCGTCGTATTCTGCACGGACAACGATTTCACCGGCACTCCCGCTTGCACTGCCATCTCGACCAACTCTGTCGTCGTTCGCGAACCATTAGCGGTCAGAACCCGAAACATTCCTCCGCCTTCGTGCTGCACTGAAGTCACCTCATCCAGCGAGTGCAGGCGCTGCTCCCAATCGTCGGGCGCTTTCTCGAACTGCGCTTCGATCACGTTCGATCCTGGCACGCTCGCTTTCAGCGCCATCGGCGCATCCAGCGCTACCAGTTTCCCGTGATCCACAATCGCGATCCGGTCGCATAGGCGGTCGGCTTCGTCCATATAATGCGTCGTGATCAGAATTGTTAGCTGCCGTTGTGTCTTGATATTTCCCAGCATTTCCCACACCGCCACGCGCGACACTGGGTCCAACCCTGTCGTCGGCTCGTCGAGAAAAAAAATTTTCGGATGGTGCACCAGCCCGCGCGCAATCTCTAATCGCCGCCGCATGCCGCCCGAAAGTGTTTTAGTCTGCGCATCGCGCCACTTGGTTAAGTCAACCAGCCCGAGTAGTTCATCAATCGAGCACTTTCGTTCCTTCGCCGGAACGTCATACAACTTGGCGTAAATATTCAGATTCTCTTCCACGGTCAGGTCCAGATCGCTCGTTAGCGCCTGCGGAATGACGCCAATCAGCCGCCGCGCCGCATCCGGTTCTTTCGAAACATCGTGTCCCGCAATCAGCGCCCTCCCTGACGTAATCGGAATGAGCGTGGTCATCATTCGGATCAGCGTCGATTTCCCCGCACCATTCGGCCCGAGCAGTCCGAAAATCTCGCCATCGCGCACATTGAAGGAAATATCGTTGACCGCGGTGAAGTCCCCGTACTTCTTTACGATGTGCTCGACTTCGATCGCCGGGACCGGCGACGAACCGTTCGCTCCTCCGGCTTTGACATTTACATCACTCGTCATTGCTGCCCCATCGCTGCCGTCTGGTTGTGGTTTTCGCCCTTCACCTGCACCGGCGAAACCAATACCTCGGCCGTCATTCCCGGAACGTACGCGCCCTTCGGATTATCGAGACGCACTTTCAAAACAATCGTTTTGATATCGCGTTTGCGCCGGCTCACGTCGCGTTGCGTCGCGAAGTCGCCTTCCACTCCTTTGAAAAATACTTTGCCGCTGGTCACCGTTCCGCCCGGCATTCGCACCCGCAGCACGTCGCCGTAGCCAATATGGTCGGCATACGTTTCCGGAATCGCCGCCCGCGCCCAGGTATCGGTGAGGTCGACGATCGTCACAATCGGCGCTCCGATATTCACCACTTCTCCCTGCCGCGCAGCTCGCACCGATACCGTGCCAGTCACCGGCGCGTAAACCTCCGTGTAGCCAAGCCGGACCGCGGCTTCATTTTTCTGGGCAATCGCGTTTTTCAAATCCGCTTCCGTCGATCTCACCGTGCTTTTCGCGGCATTGGCTTGTTGGGTGCGCGCAATCGCGGAAGTCAAATCTGCCTGCGCAGCGTTCACCAGCTCGTCTTGCGCCTGCACGGTCGCTTGCGCCGCCTGTAGATTTGTCTCTGCTTGCACCCGGTCCTGCTCCGAATCAACCCCAACCTTTGCCAGCTCGATCGTGCGCTGGCTGTCGCTCTCGGTTCGATCGAGTGCGGCCTTCGCCTGCAGAAGCTGCGCCTTTGCCGAAGCCAGCTTGGCTTTCGCGTTCGCTACGTCGCTCGACGTCGAGCCCGACGTCGAAAGCTCCGTGTGCTGCATCTGGTCGACCCTATGTTCAAGGCTGCCGATGTTCGCCGTCGCTGCCGCTTCCTCTGCCTGCAGTTCCGAAGGATCGAGCACCGCAATCAGCTGTCCGGCTTTGACCGGCGTGCCTTCATCCACCAACAACTTTTCGATGCGACCCTCGACTTGCGCGCTCACAATCACCTGGTTCGCGTCCACCGTGCCGATCAGCACGAGGTCGTTCGAGTGGTCGGTCGAAAAATAGTAGTAAGCCGACGCTGCCAGAAAAATCACGCCGAGAAGAACGAAGAACTTGTTACGAGCCTTCATTGCCTGACTCCTGGATTAGCGCTGCTGCAGGGTTTGAACAGCGCCGCCGAAATGAAATCAAGTACCGCCGCCCGCCGCTCCGCGATCCGTTCCGGCGTCAATGGATCGAAATGGAAGAGGCGGCGCATCACCGGAGCGCTGCTGAAATAGAAAACGATCGTGGCGATCATGGACGGAACGAAATGTGCGGGATCGACCTTGCGGAATACACCTTCCCTAATCCCTTTGTGCAGAAGCTCGCTGACCCGGTGATAGATGGGCTCGAAATAGCTTTTCACCAGCCGCTCGATGTGCACAGAATCCCCCGCCCGGGCGCGCATCATCTCCCGCTGCATCAGACGCGGATATATGGGATTGGAGGCGATGAAGTCGAAATAAGCGCCGACATAAGCGACGATCTTTTCGCTCGAGGGCAGGCTGCTGTCGAGCACCTGAAAGATCGCCAGTTTCATCCTGCCAAAAGCTTCATCGAGGACCGCGCCGTAAAGCGTCTCTTTGTCCTGAAAGTAGTAATAGAGCAGGGCTTTATTGACTTTCGCAGCGCGAGCAATCGCGTCTGTGCGGGCGCCGGCAATGCCCTGCTCGGAGAATTCAATCGCTACCGCGCGTAGAATCGCGGCGCGGCTCTCCTCCGGCTGGCCGCGGGAGCCCATCCGGCGCAGTTCGTGGCGGCTTTGCCGCATCTGCCGGCGAAGGTCGCGGATTTCTTCCCGCCTCCGCCGGACATCATCGCGTGATTCGGATCGTGACATTGTTAATTAACCAGTTAGTTAGATAATAGCACAAGCCTTCGCATACAGGAACATTTATTTTTGAAGGGGGTACTAGGTCGTTCCGCCCGCGATCGATGGCACGAGCAGCACTTCATCACCATCCTGAAATGCATAACTTGGCCCGCCCAGGAAGCGGATGTCTTCCTCGTTGACGTAAATGTTCAGGAATCGCCGCACCTGTCCCGATTCGTCGCGCAGATGCGGTTTCAACTCCGGAAACTTCTCGTCGAGGGTGGAGAACAATTCTCCCAAATTTGCAGCTGCACACGCGACGGAAGCTACTCCCGCTGTGTGCCGCCGTAACGCGGTCGGAATTTGTACAGTGATTGCCATATCAAACCTCAGCGGCTCATGCCGCTCCTTTCAGACGCATCGCAAACGCAAACTCTACGCGTTACGCGCTGATCGCCGTAACTTCGTCCGCTGCCGCCACGTGTTGGGCCGAATGATGCAAATACGTTTCGAACTCGGCCAGCTTCGGCGTGATCGGCTTCTCCAGCTCGTAAACTCCGGCCAGCACATCGGTCGTCTTCAATCCGTTCCCCGTGATGCACAAAACGGTCGTTTCCTCCGGCAAAATCCGATCCTGCCGGTATAACTTGCCCGCACAGCCCACAGTCACGCCCCCGGCCGTCTCCGTGAAGATGCCCTCGGTTTCCGCCAGCAGCCGAATCGAATCGACCACTTCTGGATCGCTCACATCTTCGCTCCATCCCCCGCTTGTCTTGATCGCCTTAATCGCATAATGCCCATCCGCCGGATTTCCAATCGCCAGCGAACGCGCAATCGTCGCCGGTTTCTGCGGATCGATCTCCGCGCATCCCGTCTTCACCGCCGTCGAAATCGGCGAGCATCCTGTCGCCTGCGCGCCAAAGAATTTCACAAGCTTCTCGTCGACCAATCCCAGCTTTACCAGCTCGTCGAACGCCTTCTTGATTTTTGTAATCAGCGATCCGCCCGCCATCGGCACCACCACGTTATCCGGCAACCGCCAGCCCAGTTGCTCAGCAATCTCGAACCCCACCGTTTTCGATCCTTCCGCGTAATAAGGCCGCAGGTTCACGTTCACGAATCCCCAGTGCCGCTCGTCGGCGATCTGCGAGCATAGCCGGTTCACTTGATCGTAGGTCCCGTTAATGCGCACCACCGTCGCGCCGAAAACCTGCGTGCCTAGAATTTTCGCCGGCTCAAGATCGGCCGGAATGAAGATCCACGCCTTCAGCCCCAATCGCGCCGCATGCGCCGCAACCGCGTTCGCCAGATTCCCCGTCGAAGAGCACGCGACGGTATCGAAGCCGAATTCGCGCGCCTGCGCCAAAGCCACAGCCACTACGCGGTCTTTAAAGCTCAACGTCGGCAGGCAGACTGCGTCATTCTTGATATACAAATTCGGCGCTGCCGATTCCCCGCTCCCGTTCCCCGCCAGCCGCGCACCCAGATTTGCCGCGCTGATCAACGGCGTGAACCCTACCGGCAGACGCGGGTCAAACTGCGTCGGCAAAGGCAGCAACTCGGCATAACGCCACATGTTCGCCGGACGCCGCGCAATTCTCTCGCGGCTCGCCTTCCTCTGGTCGATCTCACCTTCTCCCAGCACATACCGGATCCAGTCGTAGTCGTAGACAACTTCAAGAGGAGAAAAGCACTCTTCGCAGATCGAGCGGGGCTGGTTTCCCCATCTCCGGCCACATTCCCGGCAACGCAGTTCGTAGTGGCAATGGCAGTGAGGGTCTTGAGTCGGCATGGCTACTCGCTTTCTTCATTCTCAAATGCAGCGAATAGCTGAGGACGAGCCGGGGAAAAAGTGCCCTAAAACTCAAAGGCCTCTTTCCCAGGAAATAGGAAAGAGGTTATCGGAATGCAATAGTGCTCGCATCCGAATCTCATGTTCCCCGTTTCCGGGCGGGAGTTGGCACCTGGCGGTCGGCATATATGATACCGATCCGGTTGCCGTGGCGTCACAGGGCTCGTCCCTCAGCCACTCTGCATGAAATTCAGGTCTGCCCCTCCGTAGAACATCAGGGCAAACTTGTCCTAACGATCGTATCGGAGCTTCGCCCGTTCGTCAACTGGATTATTGAAATACAGGTCAGCGCTCATCCTGAGCGGAGCCGTTTTCTGGTAGATCCCCGGCTTTAGCCGGGGACGAGCGCAGCGAGGCGGAGCGAAAGCCTGCCCCGAGCAAGTGAGCGAAGCGAGCACGTCGAAATGGGGATCTCGATCTCGTCGGAACTTATGACGCTGGCGATTCCTCCGGCCGCTCGCACTCAAAACAGTAATCGATCAAGTTTTCGTCGGGCCTTCACGCTCTTGCCTCACTCTGGTCCCGGAGTCTCATCTCCCTCGCCAGCTCGCGCGAAGTAGCCTTGAGCCGATGCGACAAAATCTGCGCCAGAGAGAGATAAAATCGCGCTGCGAGTCCGGGAAATGAATCCAAGGTTTCCCTCAGTTCCTGCGCATTGATTTTTTCTACTTCCACTTCCACATCTCTCGCAATCACTGCAGCCGAAGCCCACGTCTGCTCCAGAAACGACATCTCGCCGCAGATTTCGTTTGGCCCCAGCGTAGCTACGATGCTCCGCGATCCCGTGTCCGCCAGCTCCACAGTGGCTTCTCCGCGGCGAATAATGTAAAGGCTGTCCAGCCGGTCGCCCTCGCGGATAATTTCATCCCCCAGCTTATAAGTACGCCGCTCGGCCTTGGACCTCAGCAATACCCAATCATTCGCGCTCAGGTAATCAAGGCCTTTGCCGCTCATGCCAGTCCATCGGCACAAAAGCAAGATGGCTGTAATTATGCCGGTCATCGAGAGTCTGTCCCCATAAACGGCGTCATCCCGAACGCCCGCGCGTTCTCCAGCGGGCGGAGGGATCTCGCGTGCATAACTCCGAAGTGCTGGAGATGCCTCGCTCGACCGATGAATTGCTCTGCCCAAAATCATGCGCAAATGGTTGCCGCCCATACCCTGCAAACCTCCCGCCCCTGCGTGTACAATTCTTCCCGCTCTGCAATTCAACTGCGTTTGTTTTCGAGGAACCTACATGAAATTGTTCTGGTCGATCATCGCGATCTGCCTTCTTGCCGCCATCTCCTTCGGCCAGCAAAACGATCAGCCCAAACCGAACCAGAAAAAAACCGCAACTGCGGAAAAACCCGCCGAGACCAAGCCCGAAGCCGCCGAGCAAAAACCTCCCGCAGAAATTTCCGAAGACAAAGAAAAAGACAAAGGCAAAGAAGAGCACTTTGACATGACCGAAACCGCTCCGGTCATCACCCATCATCAGATCACCGTCGATGGAAAGCTCCTGAAATACACAGCGACCGCCGGACGTCTTCCCATCAAGCGCGGAGACGGCAAGATCGAAGCCGAAATGTTCTACGTCGCCTACACGCTCGACGGTCAGGACGCTGCCAAGCGTCCGCTCACTTTCGCCTTCAACGGCGGCCCCGGTTCGGCTTCCATCTGGCTGCACATGGGCGCGCTCGGCCCGCGCCGCGTGGTGTTGCAAAACGATGGTTTCATGCCGCCCGCGCCCTATCGCATCGAAGATAGTCCTTACACGCTGCTCGATAAGAGCGATCTCGTTTTGATCGACGCCATCAACACAGGATTCAGCCGCGCCGCCGACGCCGAGATGCTGAAGAAATTCTGGGGCGTCAAAGG
>JASHNX010000153.1 GCA_030041415.1 Candidatus Sulfotelmatobacter sp. | reverse complement strand
CACAACAATCAATTCGGAGCCGCGCTCGGCGGACCGATTGTCAAAGATAAGACGTTTTTCTTCTTCGATTATGAAGGACAGCGTGAAACAGGCGCCCAAGGAGGGACAAGCTGCGTGCCCAACCCTTTGGAGATCGCGGCAGACGAAGCAGCAAATGGAGCCGCCAACAAGGTCTCGGCGGCCTTGTTGGCCCGCAGTCCCTGGCCAGCACCTAATATCGCGAGCGCTGCGCCTGCTGCTGGACAAGCGCTGGGTCCTGGGACAGCATTCGATACAGGCTGCCCTAACGGCAACAATCTTTCAACCGCAACACTCTTCAGCAACAGCATCGACAGCCTGATCGGCAAAATCGATCAGAATTTCGCTTCTGGTTTGCTGACTGGCCGCTACTATTTTGGAAACAGCACCCAAAGCTTTCCTTTCGCCCAACTCGCTGCCGGCCTGTTACCTGGTTTCAACACCGTTACTCCCACCCGCGTCCAGCTTGTCTCGGTATC
Source organism: Candidatus Sulfotelmatobacter sp. (assembly GCA_030041415.1). GTDB lineage: Bacteria > Acidobacteriota > Terriglobia > Terriglobales > Acidobacteriaceae > Sulfotelmatobacter. The sequence continues at coordinate 9,924 of JASHNX010000153.1, read as the reverse complement.
GTACGTCAAGACTATCAATGCTTCGCAGATCAACGAGGCCCGCTTGGGCTGGAACCGGTTTGCTGAAGGTTTTTTTCCTCAAGACCGCACCTTCGATCCTAACTCCATCGGGCTCGACACGGGCGTGACCGATCCTTACAACTTCGGCCTTCCAGCCATTACGGTGACCGGCTTTTCACCGATTGGGGCCACGAATTCGGTTCCTCGTTCCCGCGTGGATTCGAACTGGCACTTCATTGACAATTACTCATGGAAAACGGGCCGTCACAATGTCAAGGTCGGCTATGAATTCCGCCGCTCGACCATTCAATTAATTCAGGACAACACATTCCGCGGCAAACTTGGTTTTAACGACCTCAGCGATTTTTTGACCGGCACCGTCGACAGCGGAGAAATCGCTGGAGGGGACACGCTGCGGCACACCGCCGAGAACAATCATGGTATTTACATACAGGATGAGTTTCGCTGGACTCCCCGGTTGACAGCCAACTACGGCGTGCGATGGGATTATTTTGGCGTGGTTCACGAGAAAAATAATCTCTTTTACGAGATGACCCCGGCCGCTGGTGGCACGGAAGTACAGATTGGCAGTCCGGGCGGCCCGAGCGGCCTATACAACCCTGACTACCACGGTTTCGCGCCGCGTATCGGGCTTGCTTACGATGTGACCGGCAAGGGTGAGACCGTTGTTCGAGCAGGATGGGGCTTATTCTACGACGCCTTTTCGCAAGATATTTTCCTGGGACACATCCCTTATAACTGCGCCTTCTGCCCAGGCCCAGCATATGCCGGGGTTGGGCCGGCGGCGATTTTTTCCGAAGGATTGTCCGGCAACAATTTCGGCGCCGGTCCGCTTTTCTCGACCCCGTCTCCTTTGGGCGACTTTTTCGGCGCCAGTCAGAATATTCGCCTGCCGTACATCCAGAATTTCAATCTGAATGTGCAGCAACAGTTGAATAAAAAAATGGTATTGGAGGTAGGCTACGTCGGAGCGATTGGGACAAAGCTCTTCCGATTCCGCGACATCAACCAGCCCACGCAGGCGCAGATCACAGCTTACGACTTAACGTGTCCTTTGGGCGGAGCGCCCCCGGATTGCTCGATCGCCGGCTTCGACAATGGGAGCAACGTCGCCCGAACGAATTACCCGAACTTCTTCTATGTCAACCAGGAGGAGACGACAGCCAACTCGAACTACAACTCCTTGCAAACCAGTTGGCGGGCGACTGGCTGGCACGGGTTGACCTCGCAAGCCAACTTCGTCTGGTCGCATTCTATCGATAACGCCAGCGACAGCGACGATTTCATCCCGAATGCTTCCCAGCCGAACAACAGCTACAACACCCGCGCCGAACGCGGCAATTCGAATTTCGACATTCGCCATCGTTTCAGTTGGCAGCTTGGCTATGCATTGCCCAAGCGGGGGGGCGGCATGGGCCGGGTGAAAAACGGATGGGGTGTGGACAGTGCCGTGACTCTGCAGGATGGACAGCCGTTCACATTAAATTACAACTTTGAGGGCGACTACTCTGGCAGCGGCGAGGGCTTTGATCGTCCTGACATTGCAGGTCCGATCCAGTACGGAAGCGCCCCTTACAACTTCCTCAACCTGACTTCGTTCGCTGTACCGTGCACTTGGGGGAACACATCGGCTTCTTCAGCATTTGGCGACAGCAACTGTCTGGCCGGTACTCGTCACTTCGGGGACTTGGGAAGAAATCAATTAGTCGCAACCAGCTTTAAGGAGTGGAACTTCGCAGTCTTCAAGAACACCCCACTCACAGAACGGGTTGAACTGCAACTGCGTGCAGAGTTCTTTAACTTCCTAAACCATCCGAATTTCTCGAATCCCGAGCTTCCTGGCTACATCTCCGACCCTGGAGTGAATGGCATCTCCAACGCAACCAGTGCGCCGTGTCCTGGTGTGCCGTTCGGCCGTGGCTGCGGCTATTACGCTCTTACGGCCACCGGCGACGTGGGCATCGGCAATCCGTTCCTTGGCGGTGGTGGGCCGAGAGGGGCTCAATTTGTGGGCAAGATAATCTTCTAGTTCTTTTGCGGTCGGGATCGCCCCTGCCATCGTGCGGCAGGGGCTTCTTATTCAGCAGCGGTGCCGGTTGGATTCCGTGTGCCCAGCCGTCGTACGTCTTCCGTCATCTGCGTAGCTGATTACCGCGATGTTACCCTGCACTGGTAATCCTCCCTCCAAATTAAGAATTGTGTAATCCGGAGACCTCGATGCGCCGTTCCATTTACGCCGTTGTCGTTCTCACCCTCTGCGCGTGTTTTGCCGCGCCTGCCTTTGCCCATCATCTAAAGCAAGGCGATAGTGTCTCATTGCCGGTGACCACCTCGTCTCCGCAGGCTCGTGCGTTGTATGAGAAGGGAATGCAGGATTACGAGAATCTCTATCTGGAGCGCTGCAATGACGACTGGCGCGCAGCGGTAAAAGCCGATCCCAACCTGGCTGTGGCTTGGGCGTGGATTGCGTTCAACGGCAGCGATCCGAAAGAAATCAGCGACGCGCGCGAGAAGGCGAAAGCACTAGCTCCGAAGACGACTCCAGGTGAGCAGTTGATGATCGAATGGATCGTGAAAGTGCAGGAAGGCGATGCCATCGGCGGCATTTCCGCCATGAACGACATGCTGGAGATGTATCCCCGAGACAAGCACTTGTTTTATCTGGCGGGCAATTGGCTGATGGGCGAAGAAGGTGCCGATCAGGCGCAAAAAATGATGGAGAAGGCGCTGGTTGTCGACAAGAATTTTCCAGCCGCTTTGAACGACCTGGCTTATTCCTACGCTCGTAACCGGGAATTTGACAAGGCATTTGCGGCCATGGATCGCTACGTTGCTTTGCTTCCCAGTGAGCCGAATCCGCAGGATTCCTACGGCGAGTTAAAGCGTATGGCAGGCGATTTCGAAGGCTCCCTTCAGCATTATCGGGCTGCGCTGAAAATCGATCCTGACTTCGTGACTTCGCAAGTCGGCCTGGGAGACACCTATGCCCTGATGGGAAATCAGGAACAGGCGCGAGCCGAGTACGAGAAAGCCATCCGCTTCGCCCACACTGAAGCCGACCGGTTGTCTTATCAAATGCAGAAGGCGATGACGTGGGTACGCGACCAGAACTTTGCCGAAGCTGACCGATCGTTCGAGGAAATTGTAGAAACTGCCCACGCCAAGGATCAGGATTTGCAAGAGGCACAGGGGTACCGCCAAATGGCGGAGTATCAGGCAGAAGACGCCACGGCGCTAAAGTATCTTCAGGAGGGCGAGGACGCCTTAGGCCATACTCACAGGATTTCTCTCAGCGATAAAGCGGACGAACTTTCGCGCATTTTGCGAATCCGCGCGATTCGGGCCGCGCATGCAGGTAACACCGTTCTTGCCGATGCCTGCCTGAAGAAGCTGGAAGATATGGCCGACAGCAGCCGGAACAAAGTTATTCTCGGATCTTACAACGGTGCGGCTGGCACTCTGCTGATGAATCAGAAAAAGTATGAGGAAGCCATCAACTATCTAGAAGAGGACCAGAACAACCCGTTCACGCTCGAATTGCTCGTGCAGGCCTACTATCAGACCGATCAGACGGACAAGCTGCATGATGTCGAGGCGAGATTGCGCGGAACCAACGTTCCTACCATGGAGCAGGCCCTCGTTGTACCCGGCGTGCGCCAGCAACGGCCGCACATTTAGGGGTGGTCGCAGTCGCTCGCCTAAGGCGCATCAAAATCCAGCGCATAGACTTCCTGCGTACTAAGATCTCGGAGCAAAATCGGCTCCCCGTCGGGGGTGACTCCACTCCAGGGAAAGCCCGAATTCACCGCGCGGCGAAACCCTTTCAGATCGGCCACGCGCTCCAGCTTTCGATCGGATAGACGAAAGCGATAGAAGGCAGGGTGTTCTCCGATTCCGTGGTCGATATAGACGTATTTGCTGTCGCGCGACCACGAAACCGAGCCCCCCGCCCCAGTTTTCAGCAGATCGGACCAGATGCGAGTGCTGAAGTCAAACAACATAAGCTTTTGTCCGTCAGCGCTGCTGGCCGCAATATAGCGGCCGTCCGGCGAGGCTACGGGCAAAAGCGCTTCCTGGGGGGAAGGCAATGTTGTAACTTGAAGGGTATCAATATTCACTACCCTCAAAGCCGCGTTCGGGGAGTTGGGGCCGAAGGAATCGTGGAACAACAATGATTTGTCATCGGACAACCACGAGAGCTGATCGATCCCAAATTGGACGGCTGAAAGTTCGCGCGGGGCGCCGCCATCAGCGGAGATTACGTACACTTTAGCGTTCAAATCGGAATCATATCCCGCGAATGCGATTTGTTTGCCATCGGGTGACCAACTAGGAATCCGTGCATACATGGGGGTGGTCGAGGTCAACTGCATTTTCTGAGTTCCATCCACACGGCTGCGCCATAGCTTTGAGTCGGAGTTTGTACTGGAGTAAGTCAAGTAAGCCACGGATTGCCCATCGGGAGAGAAAGTAAGGTCGCTGATCGAAGCGCCACCAAGGTAAGGAAGGAACTGCCCGGATTTGAAATCGTAGCGATCCAATTCCACCCGGGCCTGGATCCCTACAGCAAAGATCCTTTTACTGTCAGCGCTCGGCTGAATCCCCTCGAAGCTCATTGGCCCCGAGGTTAACTGCACGGGTCGGCGGTCAACCTTGTGGAACCAGTCGCCCTTTTCGCGAATGGCCCACACGTCGAAGCGAGATGGCCCGAGAACATCAAAAATGTAGTACTTGCCGTCAGGCGTCCAACTGCCGTTCTGGTACATTCTTTCCTTCCACCCAAGCGACAGCAGGCGCGGATCGCCACCGCTTGCCGGAAGCTCCCAAATGCTATTTCCTTGGCCTTGCACCGAGGAAGTGAAACGCAATTGCTTTCCATCCGGCGACCAGCGGAACCAGTAGGAGTAATTCGGGAGCGAACCAAAGTGGCGTGAGCCCGACGGAGAGATATCGAGAAGTTCATTGTTGCGCGCCAGGAGAAAATCGCCGCTTGGCAGCCAAGTCCCATCCCAGCCTGGCATTTCGCTCACCCGCCGGGGTGAGCCGCCTAACACCGGCAGCGCCCAAATCTGCTGATCCAGTTCGCTGCCGCTAAAACTGCTCATCAGCAGCTCAGACTTATCCGGGGAGATGTTCAATGGCTCCGCGTTGGTAAACGGAGTAGGAATCGCCACGGTTTCCCCGCCCGTAGAGGAAACCTGCGCAATTACAAATTTTCCATCGATGTTCTCTTGAAGGAATAGCCGGGGACCATCCGTCAGTATGGTGGCGACAGACTGCCCGCCGAATGATTTCTGCTGCCCATCATGGGTGAGCTGGGTGTAGCCGGTAACCCTAGGTGGTGGGAGCGTGGGCCGGAACAGGTAAGCGATAACGGCGACGGTGACGATAACGGCGCCGCTGATCACGGGAATCTTCCAGCGACTGCGCTTGGACGACGGAACTATGGCCGTCGCAGAGTGCGGCTGTGCGGGTTCCACCGCAGCCGAGCTAAATCCTGAGACTGCAACCGCACGACCGGAATCGATTTCACGCCGCAGACGTTTCAAATCGGCCACGATATCGCCAGCGGTCTGGTACCGAAGTTTACGGTCTTTCTCGAGGGCCTTGCCAATGATGCGTTCGAGCTCTACGGGTATTTCGCTGTTCAAACGCACCGGCGACACCGGGGCTTTGTGCAATATCGAGTCGAAGACCACTGCCGAGGTATTTCCCCCGAAGGCCGGACGCACAGTGGCCATTTCGTAGAGGACCGCGCCGAAAGAAAAGAGATCAGTGCGGCTGTCCAGTTCCTCGCCTCGGGCTTGCTCGGGAGACATATACGCGACTGTACCCACGGCAGCACCAGGGCTTGTCAGATCCACTTCGCTCATAACGGTGGGCCCCTGCGACGCGAGCGGTTGCGAATGCTCGGGCGAAAGCTTTGCCAATCCGAAATCGAGAATCTTTGCATGCCCGATGCTGGTAACGAAAATGTTGGCGGGTTTGATGTCGCGGTGAATGATGCCTTTGAGGTGTGCTGCGTCGAGCGCACTGGCAATGTCGAGGGCCAGTTCGATCAACCGCTCGACGGCGATCGGCTTCCCTAAAATGTGCTCGCGCAGCGTCACACCTTCGAGCAATTCCATAACAATGAAGGCGCGTTCTTGCTGCTCATCCACTTCGTAGATCGTGCATATGTTCGGGTGATTCAACGCGGATGCCGCTTTCGCTTCGCGCTGAAACCGGGCGAGCGCTTGCTCATCGCGCGCCACGTTTTCGGGCAGAAATTTGAGCGCGACGAAGCGGCCGAGTTTGATGTCCTCGGCCTTGTATACAACTCCCATTCCACCGCCACCGAGCCTCTCGAGGATCCGGTAATGCGAGATGGTTTGGCCGACCATGCGCTGAATCTTAGGGCGAGATATCCGGCAAGTCAATGAAAGCCGGACAGCTTACTTGTACCAGTGGTATGCAATGCTCAACTGGATCCCGTTAAACTCGTAATTGTCGGCGCCTAGATTAGCGTTCGAGATGTGCGACCAGTGCAAACCAACGTCTACCGCTTGTCTGCGCAGCGTTCTTAAATAGAGTCCTCCGCCGCCTTTCGCCATAAAGTTGAAGTTCGAAGTGCGCCCAGGCGGCAAGTTGACGGGCGTCCAAACCCCTCCGCCAGACAATTCGATATATGGTGAAACGCGGGATGTGTGCAGTGCCGAATTCCACCGTAATATCACGGGATCAAATCCGATGCCGTGCGTTCGCTGGTTGCCGTAGGTCTCGAAGACAGGAACGAAATCAACCGCGTACTCAAGCTTGCCGCGCCGCCAGCCGCTTCCAACCCCGTTGGTAAGCGTTCGTCCGGCAAAAACCCCCGCCGTCCAGATTTGTGCCTGCGCGAACGAATTGCTGGTCTCTTCGCCGGTTTCGCCGGCGATCCAGAGGCTGAAATCCCAGTTCGTGTTCTCTATTCCAGATCCAGAATTCTGGCAGCGAGCGATGCAGCGCCCTGCAATTAAGAACACAAACAGGTAGCAAATCTTCTTCGGAGAGCAAAGACGCAAAGCGTTGATCGGAGAGTGAGACTTGATTTCAAAATTGCTCATTTACTGGTGGGTTCTGCATTCGGATCGGGCACGTCGCGAAAACGGAACCACGGTCGGTTACCGTGAAGAATGTTTCCCGCGGAGCGAATCGGATTAAAGGTGCAGCGGATAAAATCAATCGCGAAGCGGCTATCGGTTCTCTGCTCCACGCGGCGGACAATGTTTTTGTCCATCCAGTCCTCAGCCAAAACCCAGCCAAGCCCGCCCACTGGCGTCATCACGAGGTTTACTTTCCCGACGCCCCAGTAGCATTGCTCGATCTTGGGGTTACACGGATAGGCGTTAGTGGCCGTCCATGGCGGCCGGTCGTTCGATCCATACTTTTCGACCGTCATCTCGCTCACCGGACCGATGCTCCACTGCGTGCTGTAAATGCCGTTGTAGATCGTGCCCTTCACGCGGCTGAGCCAATATTCCTTCGATTTCGAGAATTCCAGATGCCGGCTCTTGGGATCGTTCTGAAAAAAAATATATTCCGTAATCGCGCCCTGAATCGGATGACCCACGTAGTTGTACATCGGGTTCTCGCCGGCGCTCCAGCCCACTTCCCACCAGCGTTCAAGCGACTGCTTGTAGTCGCGCCAGTAGTGGTTGAAGGGTATGCCGCGTTCGGATACGACCCATGGGAAATCCGTGTGCACGACCCACGCCTGCTCGATCGCCAGAAACGTGAGCGATTCTTTCAACGCCCGGCCCCAGTGAAAGTGTTCCGGCTCACCTTTTGGAGACTCGCGATCGGCCCCAGTCAGAGAGATTGACGGCTGCGACATCGGAGCGGATGGAATTGTTTCGTCCAGTGCGCTGGCGCTGGACGTGCTCGCAACATCCCAGTTCATGGGAACTTTGCTTGCAGACGTAACACAATCGCCAAGCAATAAGCCGGAATCGCAGAGCGGCATGCTTGACTGACCGAATGTGCTACTGGAAAGGAAGATCAAACCTGCCGCGGCGAGAACGCGAGAAACCATAGGCGGAAGTGCGATCATATCAGGTCGCTGGTTCAAAAATCGTATGGCATGCGGTTGGGAATCCAAAGAAAAAACACCCGATCGCCGAACCTGCGCGACTTTCGAGGATGCTACAGTGTTTGAACACGTCAATTCGTCAAAAGTTGAAAGGGAGTTGGATGCAAGAGAGTGGCGGAGGGCGGCAACAGCCGCGAATCTTGAGCGCCATCGCCGTGACAGTTGGCTTTTTGCTCGTGTTGCTAGGAGCGGCGATGGCGCAAGACATTAATCAGAGCAACGTTTTTGTGGGCTATTCCTTCATGGCCGATAATCTTTTTTCGGGCCAGCACGCCAACCTGAGCGGTTGGGACCTATCGGCGGAAAAAAAGTACCTGCCATTCTTTGGTCTGGTCGGCGATGTTAGCGGTGTTTATGGCTCCAAAAACCTTCCCGGTGGTACCAGCGTCTGCGGGTCGGCCGGATGCTTGGTTTCGAGCAGCATCAACCAATACACTTTTGATGTCGGGATTCGCGGATCGTACGCGACCCACGCGGTCCGGCCGTTCGCCGAAGCGATGTTCGGCGAAGCGCACACGACTGAAAATGGCCGCGGCCTATCGAATACTAATAACGGCTTCGACGCCCTGCTGGGCGCAGGCATCGATTGCCGCCTCACTCGCGTGCTTGGCTGCCGCGCGACAGTAGACTATATTGTCACCGGAAATTTTAATGTGCGGCACAATAGCATTCGCACATCAACCGGACTGGTTTTCCGTTTCTGAGTGCTGGATGAGGTGAACAATTTTGGTTGCTGGACTGTCGCAGAATTGTGCCGCGACATGACAAACGATGCCCGAGCCTAAACTCTCGAAAAGCGAACGCCGGTCGCGCAATCGCCTCGTGAAGCGAGTGGACGTGGGCGTTCGCAACGCTCAAGATTCTACCCAGCATACCGCCCACACCCGCGACGTGAGCACCAACGGAGTGTTCCTCTACACTCAATCTCGCCTGGTCGAAGGAGCTCAACTCGAGCTGGTTATGATGCTGCCTCCGGAATTCACTGGCGGTGAGAAGTGTTGGGTTTGCTGCCAAGCCCAGGTGTGCCGCGTGGAACGCCTTGGTCAGCACTTTGGCGTGGCCGCAGAGATTCAGAGAATTGAGGCCTTGCCGGAAATCCCGGCCTGACCCCAGGCAATCCACGGCCCGGGTTGGACGAGCCAAAATCGGCCGGAATCGCAAGGTTTTTCTTATAAATTTCACATAAAGGCCTTTCTTTTGTACCACCCTTGGTGCAATAATTGCGGCCCAAGACGTGCTCTGGCCAAACTCAGTGTTTCAGGTGAACAAATAATGTGGATCGAAAAACTCTCTGAGGGTGTGGTCCAGGTGCAGACGCCGATTGGGCCGCGGTATCTCATGCCGTCGTTTTTGCAGCGTGTGTATTTTCTCTGGATGTTCCGGCATTTCCCAATTCTCCCTATGGCGGTTCTCAGCCGCGGTCAACGGGGAATGATTGACCGTCTGTGTTCGGAGCAAAGATTTGTTTCAATGGCCTACGCCAGCGGAATCGAGGATGCTCCAGTTATCGGCACGATCGAAAGACGTACTCAGCCAGGTGTTGGTTCTCTGCCGCCTCGTCGGCCGGTGGTGAGCGAGGGGCATGCCACAGGACTCGCCACGGAAGTGCGACAACGTTCTTGATTCCTTTCTTGCCGCGGCACCGCCCAGCGCGCCCGGCAATCGTGCGGCAAGTGTTACAATCAAAAATTGCCGCTCGGAAATTTGTTCCCACCAAGGGCGCGTAGCTCAATTGGCAGAGCAACTGACTCTTAATCAGTAGGTTGAAGGTTCGATTCCTTCCGCGCTCACCA
>JASHNX010000152.1 GCA_030041415.1 Candidatus Sulfotelmatobacter sp. | reverse complement strand
GACATATTGGGGCGGGACTCACAATGCTGGCACGGTGTTCGAGTACACCAAGGCGGGCAAGCTCATCACGCTGTACAGCATTGTCAATACACCGGGAGCGACGTTTACCGCCGGGCCGCTCGGGCTGGTGCAGGCGACGGATGGAAGCCTCTACGGGTTTACCGACTTTGGCGGCGACTACGGAGATGGCTCGATTTTCAGAATCAGCACGACAGGTGTCTTCAGCACTCTTTACAGCTTCTGCCGGGAGGAGGGATGCCCCGACGGCATGGGGCCGATCGGGCTATTGCAGGCCACAGACGGAAACTTCTACGGAACGACCGTCTACGGAGGGAAGGGAATCGCTGCATGTTTCGGCTACGCGTGCGGCACGATTTTCGAGATGACGCCGGCCGGTGTCCTCACCACGCTGTACAACTTCTGCACAGCTTCCGATTGTCCTGACGGGGCTGCCGCGGATGCTTTGACGCTAGGCACCGACGGAATTTTCTACGGAACTACGCAGTCCGGCGGGGCTAACACCTTTGGGACAATCTACAGTTTTGCATCGGGACTGCCGCCGTTCGTGGAGGCGAATCCGAACTTCAGCAAGACCGGGCGGCCGATTGCGATTTTGGGCAATGGGTTGACGGGGACGACGAGCGTGACATTCAACGGGATCAGCGCAGCCTTCATGGTGGAGACGGACACGCTGATCAAAGCGACCGTGCCCGATGGCGCCACCGCGGGGACGATTCAAGTGACCACCCCCAATGGCATGCTGTTGAGCAACGTGGCGTTTCAGGTTTTACCGTAGGCGCTCTTCGCGTTCATCACAGCGTGAATCTTCGTTAGCAGCCCTGAGCCGGCCTCGCCGGCATCCAGCGTGGAAAATTCGCCGCCGAGTTCGATCACCGCCAGGTTCGCACAGGCTGCGTAAAAGGCCTCGCGCGCGAGAAATCGGAAAGCAAAAGCAAGGTCTTTCGCTGAGATGTGGACTTATGAAGCGTCCTCAATTGCCAACGTGTTTATACTGAACGGAGATGGATTTCGAATGGGATCCGCGCAAGGATGCAGCGAAGCAAGGCATCGGAATAACGGCGACATGAAGGCGGAATACGATTTCAGCACGATGAAGAACGGCGTTCGTGGAAAGTACTACTAGCGTTATCGAAAGGGAACAAATGTGGTTCTGCTCGAGCCGGATGTCGCGAAAGCGTTTCCTACCGAAAGTGCAGTGAGCGAGGCCCTGCGCGGCATCCTGAGCACGACCCGCGCCGTGCGCCGTAGGGGAGGCCTTACCGATCGCGCTCTGGAGAGCAGAGAATCTAAACGCCAAAGGGTGTCGACAAAAAACTGAACTCCTCGCCCTGGGTACCGCACTTCTCGCTTCTTTTGCGGTAGGTGGGATTACCCAGGCAGCTCTCTACGTCTCGCAAGGGAGCCGAGACGTGGGGCACACGTGGCTTCGGCCGCAGCGGACAACTCATTGCCAGTTTGGAAGGGTGCAAGTTCCCAAGCAGTAAGGCCCAACGGAGAACCGGTTTGAATGTCTTCCTCACAGGCGCTACCGGCTTTCTCGGCTCGCACGTGGCTCGTGTGCTTGCCGAGCAGGGCGCGAGCCTGCGCTTGCTCGTGCGCCCCACCAGCAACTTGAAAAATCTTGAAGGAATCAAGGCCGAAACCGTTACCGGCGACCTGCGCGATCGCCCCTCGCTCGAAAAAGCGATGTCTGGATGCGAGGCGGTATTTCATGTTGCCGCCGATTATCGCCTCTGGGTAACGGACCCCAATGAAATGTACCGCTCGAACGTGGAAGGCACGCGCACGATCCTCGAAGCTGCGGGCAAAAATGGCGTCAAGAACGTCATCTACACTTCGAGCGTGGCTACGATTGGCTTCACGCGCAACGGCCGGCCCGCCGACGAAGATTCCCCTGTATCGCTTGCCGACATGATTGGCCACTACAAGCGTTCGAAGTTCATGGCCGAGCAAATTGCGCTCGAGGCGGGACGCAGCGGAATGCGTGTGATCACGGTCAATCCGACAACGCCTGTAGGAGAGCAGGATATCAAGCCCACTCCTACCGGCCGAATCGTTGTCGATTTTCTGAAACGAAAATTTCCCGCGTATGTCGAAACCGGGTTGAATCTCGTCGACGTGTGTGAATGCGCGCGCGGCCACGTCGCGGCGATGGAAAAAGGAAGATCGGGTGAGCGGTATATTCTTGGCGGAGAGAATCTTACGCTTAAGCAAATTCTCGACCGGCTCGCTGCAATATCCGGCCTTCCTTCACCTGCCGTAAAGTTGCCCTATTTTGTCGCGTATCTTGCGGGTGCGGTCGATGAGACTGTTAGCGGGCGAATCCTCGGCAAAGAGCCCCGCGCTACGATCGAGAGCGTTCGCATGGGCAAGAAAAAAATGTGGGCCAGTTCCGATAAAGCGGAGCGCGAACTCGGATGGAAAATTATTCCCGCCGACGCCGCTTTGCGCCGAGCGGTTGAGTGGTACCGGGCGAACGGCTATGCCTAGGGTTGCCGTGATTGCCGCACTCGAACGCGAAATCGGCGGACTGATTCGCCGATCAAGCCACGTCGAGCAGAATCATTTGGGACGACGATTTACATTTTACGAACTCGATGACAACATCCTCATTGCGGGCGGCATCGGGCTCGAGGCTGCGCGGCGGGCTGCGGAAGCTGCCATCGCAATTTATCATCCTGATCTCTTGCACTCCGTCGGGTTCGCGGGTGCTTTGCGGCCGGATATGCGCGTCGGCGACATTTTCAGGCCGTCGCTGGTTATCGACTCACGCGACGGCAGTCGCGTAAGCATTCCTGGCGGGAACGGAATGCTTATCACATACACCGACGTTGCCGGCGCGCAGCAGAAAACCAAACTTGCCCAGGCGTATGGCGCCCAAGCCATTGATATGGAGGCCGCTGCGGTCGCGGTCGCTGCCGCCGCGCACGGCATCCCCTTCCGCGCAACAAAGGTTATTTCCGACGGGTTTGAATTTGATATGCCCGATCTTACCCGCTTCATCGATGCTCAAGGCCGCTTTCGCAACGCCCGCTTCGCGTTCTATGCAGCGCTTAGGCCGTGGCTGTGGCCGCGCGTGGCTGAGCTGGCTCGCAATAGCCGTAAGGCGGCAAGAGTCTTAGGCGACTATTTGAACCATCCGCCACATCTGGCGAATAACCCAATCGAAGCAAAAACGATATAAACTTTATTCAAGCCTCTTCATGAGCATTGTGGGACAAATCGAGCTGGAGAACGCAAGCCATTCCGTTCCCGCAACCATGCTGGCCGCAGTCTATCGCGGCATCAACGATGTTCGCCTCGAGACGGTTCCGGTACCCAAGATCGGTGCCGGCGAAATACTAGTTCGCGTCCATACCTGTGGTGTCTGCGGCACTGACCTGAAAAAGATAGCTACCGGCTCGCACGCCGCGCCACGCATTTTTGGACACGAAACTTCGGGCACGGTTGCTGCCGTCGGCGACAACGTGAGCAAATTCCGACCTGGCGACCGAGTGGTCGTGTTTCACCACATCCCGTGCCGCACTTGCTATTACTGCCGCCATAAAACCTTCGCGCAGTGTGCGACCTACAAGAAAGTCGGATGCACTGCCGGCTTCGAACCCTCAGGGGGTGGTTTTGCGGAATATGTTCGCGTGATGGACTGGATTGTCGAGCAGGGAACTGTTCGAATTCCTGAGGGAGTGTCGTTCGAACAAGCTTGTTTCGTCGAACCAGTCAATACTTGCATTAAGGGAATCGAAGCGCTTCGCCTGAGGGAAGGCGAAATGGTATTGACCATCGGGCAGGGCCCCATCGGGATCATACTGAGCGTGCTGGCACGGCGCGCGGGCGCAATCGTTATTACTTCCGATTTGTACCCGGAGAGGCTTAAAATATCTAAAAGCCTGGGATTTGAATATACGATCGAAGCGTCGCAGCAGGACATGATCGCTTCAGTGCGGGAGCGAACCGAAGGCCGTGGCGCCGACGCAGTGATTTTGGCAGTCGGAAGCAATGGCTTAATTCGCCCCGCGATGGATTCCGCTCGTCCCGGTGGACGTGTGTTGCTGTTTGCGCAGACTCAGCGCGGAGAAGCGTTGATCGATCCCGCTGCGGTTTGCGTAGACGAGAAAGCGCTGGTTGGCTCCTATAGCGCTTCGGTGGATTTGCAGGACGAGTCGGTTCGGTTTGTGATGAACCGGGAGATGGATCTGGAAAAACTCATCAGTCACCGATTTCCGCTGCAGCAGGCGGCTCAGGCGCTGGAACTTGCCGCGCGCCCACAGCCGACGTCGATGAAGATTGTGATTCAGCCCGGCAGGCGCCTGGGTTAGTCCGCGCAATTGGGAAGGAAGTCAGCAGTGAACGGAAAAATGACAGCTGCCGTTCTCTACGGCAAAGAAGATCTCAAGATCGAAAAAGTTCCGATCCCTCGCGTGGAGAAAGGCGAGGTGCTGGTGAAAGTACAGGTCGCGCTCACCTGCGGCACCGATCTGAAGGTCTTCCAGCGCGGCTATCATGCCCGCATGATTGTGCCTCCGGCGCTTTTCGGCCATGAACTCGCGGGCGTGGTGGAGGAAGTTGGCGAGGGTGTTGTCAGCTTCAAGAAGGGCCAGCGAGTCGTGGCGCTCAATTCGGCCCCCTGCCAGATGTGTTTTTACTGCTCGAAGCATCAGGAGAATCTCTGCGAAGATCTCCTGTTCAACAACGGAGCCTACGCGGAATATATTCGCGTGCCACGGCGCATCGTCGAAGCCAACATGCTGGTGATTCCACCCAACGTCAGCTTCGAAGACGCTGCCATGACCGAGCCTTTGGCTTGTGTTCTGCGCGGTTTGCATGAAACGGGAGTGGAGATCGGAGACACCGTCACGATTATTGGCGGGGGGCCGATTGGCTTAATGTTCATTCAAGTGGCGCGAGCCATTGGATGCAACGTGATTGCCGTGGTGAAGCGCGACGAACAGGTTGCCGCTGCCAAACATATGGGCGCGCACGAAATCGTGCAGACGACGAAGCAGCAAAACGTGGTCGAGGCTGTCCGAGCGCTTACTCCGCAAAAGCGTGGGTGCGACGTTGTGATCGAGGCCGTCGGCCGCCCCGAAGCTTGGGAGTGGGCCATCGACATGGTTCGCAAAGGCGGAACGGTTAATTTCTTTGGCGGATGCGCCAGCGGCAGCAAGGTGCAGCTCGATACAAACCGCCTGCACTATTCGGAAATCACGCTAAAGGCCACGTTTCATCACACGCCAGAAACCGTCCGCCGTGCTTTCGGCTTGATCGCTGCCAAAAAAATCCGCCCCACCGACTACATTACCGGCGAAGCTCCGCTGTCGAGTTTGCAAAAGGTGCTCCGCGCCATGCTGAATCGCGGGGGTGCGATTAAAACGGCGATCATTCCCGGCCACTAATCTGTGACTGACGCGGCTGCCCAAAACGTATCGGACGCCGGATCTCTCGGTTGGTCGCGTCTTTCCCCTGCGTACGCGATACCCGAAAAGCCTGCATCCCTCGCAGAGGCCCAGCAATACTGCGCGCGTCTTGCCCGCACGCATTACGAAAATTTCTCTGTTGCTACATGGTTTCTTCCCAGAAATCTGCGCCAGGATTTTTTCAACGTCTATGCCTATTGCCGCATCTCCGACGATCTCGGCGATGAAGTGGGCGACGCTGCCGCGTCGCTCGCTCTGCTCGATCAGTGGCAAGCCGAGCTTGACACATGTTACTTGGGTAGTCCGCGCCATCCGGTATTCGTTGCACTAAAGGAAACCATTCACAAGTTTGCAATTCCCCGCTATGAATTTTCTGATCTCCTGGTTGCCTTCCGCCAGGATCAGACCGTTACGCGTTTCGAAACGTTCAAGGATGTGCTTGCGTATTGCCATTATTCCGCCAATCCTGTCGGCCATCTCGTCCTGTACCTGTGCGGTTATAAAGATTCCGAGCGCCAGCGGCTTTCCGACTACACTTGCACCGCACTACAACTGGCGAATTTCTGGCAGGATGTCTCCGTCGATTACGCGAAAGGCCGGATTTACCTGCCCCTTGAGGACCTACGCCGATTTTCGGTAAGCGAAGAAGACATTGCGCAGAGCCGCAATACACAGGCGTTTTGCGAAATGATGAAATTCGAAACCGGCCGCGCCCGTGAATGGTTCGATCGTGGCCTGCCGCTGGTGAAGCAAGTTGCTCGAGAATTAGCCGTCGATATTGAACTCTTCAGCCGGGGCGGGCAGGAAATCCTGAAGGCTATCGAGGGGCAGAACTTTGCCGTGCTCGGGCGGCGTCCGGCAATCTCGAAACGCCGGAAGCTCAGGCTGATTGCTCGGGCTGCGCTGGGGAAGTTGTTATGAGCGCCGGCGCAGAACCGATGCCGAACACCTGGGCTCCAGCACCGGCCCAGCTCATCATGGCGTACTCGGTTTGCCGGGGGATCACTCGCGCCAATGCAAAAAATTTCTACTATGCATTTCTCGTTTTGCCGAAACGCAAGCGCGAATCGCTCTGCGCCGTTTATGCCTTTATGCGGCGCTGTGACGACATTGCCGATGACTCGACGTTAAGCCTGGACGAACGCCGCTGCAAACTCGATGCGTGGCTCGATGCATTGCACCGCGCCCAGCAAGGCGAGCCCAGCGACGATCCCATTCTGCTTGCGCTCACCGACGCCCAGCGCCGCTACACCATCCCGGCTGGCCTGCTCGACGAATTGGCTCACGGCACGGCCATGGATGTGGTCGATGCTCAGATCGCCTGGCAGAGGATGGGTGAGGATGAACCCGGGTTCGCCTCGCCCCCGATTCCGGGGCTTAACATCCAGTACCAAACTTTCGAGGACCTCCGGCAATATTGCTATCGCGTGGCGTCAGTTGTCGGCCTCGTATGCATTCACATCTTCGGATACCGCGACCCTGATGCCGAGCCGCTGGCTGAGCAGTGCGGCCTTGCCTTCCAGCTCACCAACATCATTCGAGACGTAAAGGAAGATGCGGCGATGGGCCGCGTCTATCTGCCGCAAGAAGATCTGGCGCGGTTTAGGTTGTCCGCCGAGGAGTTGCTCTCAACTCCCGATCCTGCCCGCTTTCGCCCTCTGCTCGCTTTTGAGGCAGATCGCGCCCGCGAGTTTTACCAGGCCGGCGATCAGCTGGGTTCCTACATTTCTGAGGACAGCCAGCCTGCGCTCTGGGTGCTGATCAATATCTACCGCGCGTTGCTCGAAAAAATCGCCGCCCGACAGTATGACGTCTTCACTACCAAGGTGAGCCTTACCGTGACGGAAAAGCTGCGCATCTTGGCCAAAGGTTTTCTGCAGCGGCTTACCTGATAAATTTGGTTACTGATCTTCGATTGTTGATTAAGACCAGCAGGTGGTTCGAGCCGTTCGTTTGCAGTCATCAGATCGTCAGTCAACAATCAAAGGCATCAGTCCTCTCTGAATGAATCGGAATTCCAGTCAACCATCAGTCGCCATCGCCGGCGGCGGCCTCGCCGGCCTAGCCGCAGCCTGTGCACTTTCTGATTCCGGTTTCCGCGTAACGCTCTTCGAGCGCCGTCCTTATCTCGGAGGGCGCGCTTCTTCTTATGAGCATCCCGGCACAAACGAGGTTGTCGATAACTGCCAGCACGTTTTATTTCGGGTATGCACGAACCTGGTTGAGTTTTATCGTCGCATCGGGGTCGAAGACAAAATTCGCTGGTTCGATGAAATGACATTCATCGAGCCCGGAGGACGCTCGACCGTGATGCGCGCGTCGCCGCTGCCTGCGCCGCTGCATACCGCGCCGTCGTTTCTGCGTTTTCCGTTTCTGAGCGGTACAGACAAGATTGCAATTGCGCGCGCCATCGCTGCGCTCACGCTTACCCAGCAGCCCGATACCGGCAAATCGTTTCTCGACTGGTGCCGGAGTTACGGGCAAACCGAAAATGCTATCCAGCGTTTCTGGAAGCCGATCCTCGTCAGCGCCCTGAGCGAAGATCTCGAACTGATTTCGATCTCGTATGCCGCGCAGGTTGTCCGCGAGTCGATGAAAAGCCGGGAAGCTCGCCACATGGGCGTTCCTACCATCCCGCTCACTGAGCTATACAACCGGGCAGGTGAATACATTCGACAGCGCGGAGGCGAGATCCACACTCGCACCTCCATGGAGAGTTTTGTTCCAGAACCTTCTGGGGTGCGCATCAGCACCAACCAGCAACCGGAAGAGCGGTTCGACTACCTCGTTGTCGCGCTGCCCTTCGAGAGCGTCGAGCGCGTGCTGCCGCAAACTCCCGAAGCGACGCCGCTGCGCGAGAAACTCAGCCACTTCGAGTCCGCTCCTATCACCGGCATTCATCTCTGGTTTGACCGCCAGATTACCGATCTTGACCATGCCGTGCTGCTTGATCGGACCATTCAGTGGATGTTTCACAAGTCCCGGCTGCTCTCGACGCGCGCGGGTGCTCAGGAAAACGGAAGCTACATTGAACTCGTGGTCAGCGCGTCGAAATCTCTTCTCGATAAATCGCGTTCTGAGATTGTCGATCTTGCTCTCAGTGAGGTCCGTGAATTCTTTCCGCTGGCTCGAAGCGCAGATATTGTGAAGGCCACGGTGATCAAGGAAGTTCGCGCGACCTACTCGCCACGCCCCGGCATTGACGCCTATCGCCCCCAGCAAACCACTGTCTGGCCGCGCGTGTTTCTCGCCGGCGATTGGACGGCTACTGGCTGGCCGGCCACCATGGAGGGGGCGGTTCGCAGCGGATACCTGGCAGCCGAAGCGCTTGTGCGCGCTTCCGGTGGCAACACGGCTAACTTTCTGCTCCCTGACCTTCCTGCCACTGGCCTCATGCGCCTTTTCTGAACACAGCGTTAGTCGCCGCAGGCTGGGCAAGGCTATTATGAGTGCGTTTTAAGCGTAGAACGGTATTGCCTGAACTGCGAAATGCGACTAGACTCTGTCCGTTTGCCGAACTTGGCCATGTCTCCTCCGGCTTGGGGCTATTTATGTTCTGGCGGATTTCATCGGCTGTGTCACTCCTCCCCGTGCTGATTTGCGCTGGCTCTGCGCAAGTCCTGAACATGACAAACGGGTTTCTTGGCCTGAACGCGACCCATGCGGAGGATCAGAGCCTGTGGTTGATCAACGGCGCCAACCGCAGTCCTCTGGAAAGCTCAAATGGATCGCTCTCCAAACTCGATCTCAAGGCGCCGGGCAAAGCCCGCCGGGAGTACGAAAGGGGCTATCAGCTCCTGCTGAAGAAGGATTTTCCGGGCGCGGTAGGGCATTTAGCACTCGCCACATCGATTTACCCGAGTTATGTGGCGGCGCACAATTCATTGGGCTCCGCTTATTTGGGATTGCATCAAGATGAAGAGGCGCGAGACGAATTCGCTCGCGCCGCGGAACTCGACGACCATCTGCCAACCCCCCTGTTTAATCTTGGTTGTGCGCACCTTGCCCTGAACCAATATTCGGCCGCCGAACAGTCCTTTCAGAAAGCCTCCGCGCTTGCGCCGCTCGACCTTACAGTGCTGACAGCTCTTGCCTATGGCGAGTACATGAACCAGGATTTTGTTGGCGTCGTGGACACAGCGGACAAAGTTCACGGGCGCAAGCACGACGGGGCAGCTCTCGTCCACTTTTATGCAGCTGCAGCGCTGGAAGCCGAGCAAAAATTCCCAGAAGCACGGAAACAGCTCGATATATTGCTGAAAGAGGATCCGAAATCGCCGGCAGCGGCTCAAGCTCAACTGATGATGGATCAGCTCAAACAGGAAGCGCAGCTCCCTCCGCCTTTGCCTTTGCGTGACGGCGGCCTGAAAGCTCCGATCATTACGGTTGACGCGGCAGAACCCGCCGGTCCGGTGCAGCTACCGGAAAACTTCCGCCAGCTGATGCAGCAAGCCAAGGAAAACTCTCAATTGGCGGAAGCCGAGGAAGCCGAAGCTCAGCCTTCCTGCTTAGGGTGCACAGCGGCCGAGCCCTCCGTTATGCCGCCAGATACGGCGACGAACGAAGCACTCCTCCGATCGCCGGCCGCTCTCGAAAATGGAAGCGTGCTCTTTCATGCATCGACCGACGAAGTCGCGGTTCTCTTCGCAGCCACAGATCACGGCAAGCCTGTAACGGACCTGAGGGAGCAAGATCTGCACATTCTGGACGACAGGCGTCCTCCGGCTGCGATTACCTCCCTCAGGAATGAGACCGACTTGCCGCTTCGCCTGGGCCTGCTCATTGATACCAGCGACTCGATCTCGGTTCGCTTCAAGTTCGAACAACGCGTGGCTGCTGATTTTGTGGAAAATGTAGTTACCGGCAAGGACGATCTCGCGTTCGTTATTGGTTTCTCCAATTCGATTCTCCTGGTGCAGGACTTCACCGGAGATCGCAAGCGGGTTTCGCACGCGGTCGGCGAGCTTGTGCCCGCTGGTGGAACCGCACTGTGGGATGCCGTTGATTTTGCCGCCGGCAAGCTTGCTGCGCGAGTAGAGCCCAAGCCTGTCGCCAAGGTTTTGGTGGTGATCAGCGATGGGGAAGATAATTCCAGCAGTGTCACAGCCAAACAGGCGATCGACAGCGCACTACGCGGTGGGGTTAGCGTGTATACGGTCAGTACAAGAGAGCTTCTTGACGAAACGGCCAGCTCGATGGTGGGGGAGCGCGCCCTGAACACATTAGCTGATCTGACCGGTGGAGCACCCTTCTCGCCCGGTTCGGTGCACCGGCTCAAAGGCAGTCTCAATGACTTGCAAGAACTCATTCGCAGCCGCTATATGGTTTCATACAAGCCGGATATGTTCACTCGCGACGGACATTATCGGGCCATTGAAATCGAGGCCGAAAAGGACAATCACAAGCTGCGGGTCTACGCACGGAAGGGGTATTACGCCGGAGCAGCGCCCGGTTCGGCGCATTGAAACCATGTGATGTGCCCGAGGACGGCCATTTGAGCGAGTGCAGTTTGGGCTCGCTACTAAGTTGGTTGACAGCAAATGGATCGCCGTTGTTCGATTCAGGCCTATTCTGGGGCGGAGCCGATTTCAAAGGGCAGGTGATGTGAAGAAACTTCTGTCGTTGTAGGTAAGGTGTTTCATTTAGATTCGGGCATTTAGGTTCCGGTAACCAATAATGTGGTTAGCCCGCCAGCAATGCCACTCCTGCTGCAACAAGCGACACTGCAATCCATCGTCGCTGGTCGACTCTCTCACGGAGAAAAATCTTCGCGGCAACAGCATTGCCGATGAAGGTGAGGGAAGCGGCAGCGGGCGCTACCAGGCTTACGTCTCCCCAGGAAAGCCCAAACAACATGCTGAAAAACGCCATCGCAGTAGCAACTAGCCCGAACAGAAAATTGGGATTCCCCAACGTGGCTCTCAATACAGGAATCAATCCGCTGCGCTTCCATAACTCTCCCACGTCCCCCACTTGCTTCATGGCGCGGGAGAGAAGAATGTCGCCGACCACTGACGCCAGCACAATCGCAAGAATCGCACCCCACGTGTAAAGCGTTCTCATGGCCGAACTCCGCGGCGGGTTTCGTCAGCTTCGCGCTCAGATTCCACCGAGTCATCCGCGGAAGGGCGCTCGCGATTAGCTGCTGCGGCGCGGTTGGTGGTGAGTTCGGGACCGCCAGCCACAAATCCCACGCCTCCCGTAATCAATGCGATTCCGAGCCAACGCAACAAGCTGACATGCTCATGCAGCACAAAGCGCGCGATCAGCGCGAGCAAAACATATCCCATCGAAGTCGCCGGCATCACGTACGTGAGGTCGGCCCATGACAAGGCAATCATGTATGTGGCGAAAAAGCCCAGCAGAAGAAGAATGCCGATCGCCACCCAGGGATTCAGCAAAGCGGCGATGACGAGCGTGAGGTGATGCAAAGAAATGCCGCCGGTTTCTTGCATTCCATGCGAGAGCAGGGAATCGCCGCTGGCGGCGAATACGGTGACTCCGCCCAACACAAGATACTTATCGACGGTCATTGGAGCGCGTGCTCCAGCCTGACTCTGTGCTTATTGTGACACATGGTGCGGTTTCGGAAACATCAGGTATTCATCGCAGAATCTGTTTGTGGCTTCTCGACTTGCCATTCACAGAGATCGCAGACAATAAAGCCGGGGCGTCTGCCCCGGCGAAACAAAAACAAGAAATAAGGAAAAAGTCTAAACCTTCACCGGCTCCGCCGCAGCTGCGGACTGAGTCCCGTGCTTCTTGACCATCCGGTTGCGCTGAGCACGCAGCTTCAGAAATGTCTTCGCCTCATAATAAAGCCGTTTTCGATCGTTGCTATCAAACGCGGCTTTTTTAAGGATGCGGAACACCGCTTTCGGCCGGAAGTAATACTCGTCGTAGAAACGGTGTACGGCGCCCAAAATCTCATCGGCCGGCAAGCCTGGATACTGAATATGGGCCAGTTGATGCCCACCCTCATCGACCATCTTGTTGTCGGCAGCCATGAATCCGTTCTTCACTGCGTAGTCGTACAACTCAGTGCCGGGATATGCATGCGCGACCGAAACCTGGATGGTCTCAACATCCAGCTCTTTCGCAAAATTGATTGTATTGTTGATAGTTTGATGTGTCTCGCCGGGCAATCCCATGATGAAATCGCCATGGATGACCAACCCAAGCTTGTGGCAATCCTTCGTAAACTGTCTGGCCCGCTCGACAGTCGCGCCCTTCTTGATGTTCTTCAGGATTTGGGGATCGCCGGATTCGTAGCCCACGATCAGCAGGCGGCAGCCAGCTTCTTTCATGGCTTTCAGCGTCTCGTAATCGGTCGTGACGCGAGAGGTGCACGACCAAGTCAAGCCGAGTGGCTTCAACTTCGCGCAAAGTTCAATGGTCCGCGCCTTTTGAATGTTGAAGGTGTCATCATCGAAAAAGAACTCCTTCACATCGGGCCAGTATGCTTTCACTCGCGACATTTCCGCAGCCACGTCGTCCGTCGAGCGTTTCCGCCAGGGATGCCCGCTCAACGTCTGCGGCCACAAGCAGAAAGTACACTGCGCCGGACAACCGCGAGTCGTATAAAGCGAAACGTAGGGATGCAGCAGGAACGGCACGTTGTAGCGTGTGACGTCGAGATCGCGCTTGTACACCTCGGTTACGTGAGGAAGTGAATCCAGATCCTGAAGCTGCGGGGCATCGGGGTTGTGAACGATTTTGTCGTCCTTCAAGAATGAAACCCCAGCGATTTCTTCCAAAGGTTTGCCCTTCGCGTAGTCTACAACCGCATAATCAAACTCCCTGCGGACCACAAAATCGATGGCTGGGCAATCGCGCAAAGATTTTTCGGGCAGCACGGTTACGTGCGGCCCGACAAATGCGATCTTGATCCGGGGATTGGCCGCTTTGATCGCTTTAGCCAGCCCAATGTCGCCCGGAAAGCCGGGGGTGCTGGTGAAGAGCACAAGAAATTCATAGCTCTTCGCAATCTCGATGGTTTCCGCGGCTGAAATGTGATGCGGGGGCGCATCCAGCAGGCGTGCACCCTCCAGCATTCCCGCGGGATAAGCCAGCCACACCGGGTACCAGTAGGATTCGATTTCGCGTGTGGCGGGCCAACGGGATCCGGCCCCGCCGTCAAAATTGTCGAAGGAAGGTGGGTTCAAAAACAGTGTTTTAAGAGGCATATTTGCTATCCGTTTATTCTAACATTCATCGGTGCGCGGAGTTCTGCACACAGTGCCCGGCGAGGTTCAAGCCTGCCCAGGAACCGCGTTGAGTTCTTTTCCCAACTCACAGAATGCGTTGCAGTTATTGTATTCATCCGGCGAAACGTTGAAACCTCTTTGCGTCGAATCGAGACCCGAGGGCGTTGAAAGGCGAAAATCCAACTTCAGCCGCATCGGCGGTCATTGGTTTTCTGCGAAATGGACGGTCGACAAAGCGCCCCGTAAATCGCGGCGGCAAGAGCACGGCTAGTTCATCCCGAGTGCCCAGCGCTCCAAGCCGCCAGTGGCGCGCATCAACCCGATCTGACTGCGCTCCACTTCGAAGGTCAAATCCTGCAAGGTGATGAAGCGTTCGTTGGCCTGAGTTTCCGCACTGTCGAGATCGTGCAGGTTTGCAGTCGAGGATTCCATTCGGGTTCTGACAGCTTGAACATTCTGTTGCGCGATCTCATACTCCAACTGCGCAACGTCGCGCGCGTCCTGCATCTGGACCACCGACCGTTGCAAGCGCAAGGTTTCTTCCGATGCTGAATTGCGCGTCGCTTCCGCTTGTTTTTTCGCTTTCAGCGCATCTGCCTCGGCTTCTTGAATGCGCGCGTGCTGGGCGAGATTAAAAAACGGAAATCGCACCGCCGCCCCGATAGTTATATTGTTCGGTTGAAAACTACCAGGCCGGTAAAACCGCTGGTAGTCGTTGATCGTGGTCAAATTCGCATACTGGGCCGCGAAATCCATGGTTGGCCAGAGAGCTTTTTTTTCGCCCTGCACGCGCAGGTATTGTGCATGCGCTTCTTCCATTGCTGCCTTCACTCCAGGATTATCGTCTGCCGTTTTTTCTGCAGACCCGTCATCCTGTTTTGCTGCAGGGAAGGCAGGGATCGAATCGGGATCGATCACGAACGAGGCCGGAGGAATTCCTGTAATCTTCGCGAGATGCTCTCGAAGAACATCAGCAGCACCATTCGCTTCCGCCAGGCGAAGTTTCACCCGCGCCACTGACAGCTTCGCTTTACTCAGATCCATTGTGCTATCCACACCAGCTTTTACTCGCTCTTCGACTGCCGCCTGCATTTTTTGTTCTTCGCCCTGCGCTTCTTGCAACCCGCTCAAGCGACGCTCCCATTTTGCCAATTCTGCATAGCTGAGCACCGTATCTTGAATAACTTTGTTGCGCTGGTCTTTGGTAGTGAGCGCATCAACCTTTATCTCGTCGCGCGCGGCCCGAATGAAATCGCTCAATGCGAGATTGAAGAGCGCTGACTGCACCGTCACATTCACGAGCGATGGCGCACCGCCCTCCAGGCTAAGAGGAAAACCATCGGTGTATCCTATACCCGCTCCCACATTCAGTTGAGGGATGTAACTGTTTCTCAATTCGCGGTAGCTGGCAGCCGCGTGGGTCTCATCGGCAGTCGCGATGGTGATGCCCGTCGCATGTTCCAAAGCGAGTTCGACGGCATGCCGCAGACTAACGGTCTGCGCCGGTAAAGAATCGGACAAGAATAAGACCAGCGGCAGCACGAGTCGATAAATGCGCGTTGCACTGGACAATCGGATTTTCATGATGCTCCTTCGTGTATCTCGAAAGATTTTACGGAGAATTGGGAGAGAGAGAAAATGATCACGGTGAGTCAGGTCACACATCGCCAGCATGATGTAGCGATTACGAGGGGCGCATTTTGGCTGCAGAACTTGCCAGGCGATGCTGTCAGCGGATTGCGCTTCAGATTCGTGGAGATGTCAAGCCTGAACCAGCCGCTTCGCGATCCTGGAGTACAAAGCAATCGCTTCGGCCAGTTGCGCTTTCTCGATGAATTCGCTCTCTGTGTGAGCCACATGGATGGATCCCGGCCCAATAAGAAGCGGCTCGCCCCAGTTCGTAAGCCTTGGAATATCCGTGGTGAATGCGGCGATCATGGTGGGAAGCCCATCAACCTTGCCTAGCCGCATAAACGGCAGCTCCAATGGGAATTCTACCTTTACGTCTTCTCCCGCTGTTTTCACAATTTCCTCGCGAAGCTTTGCCGTGGGTCCAATCAGCCGGTAAACCAGATCTGCGTGAGCGTAGTCGGGAATCACGTTGGGAGCCCGCCCGCCCTCGATCAATCCGATATTCAAGGTGCACGGGCCAATTTCAGGGTCGCTCGGCAGCGGCATCTCGCGCAACCTAGCCAGTGCAGGAATCAGTTTATCGATTGCGGACTCTCCCAGTTCGGGGTACGCCGAATGCGCCATGCGCCCGGAAGCCGTCACTTCCGCTCGCAAAGATCCTTTGGAGGCCAGCGCGATGCGATTTTCTGTCGGCTCGCCGTTTACAAGATATCTCCGCGAGCGCGAAGATTTCCGATTGTCCGGTTCATGATTGCCAGAAAATTCCCTCGCCGCGTAATCGTTCGCGATTTTCGCGCCCAGGCTGTCGCGTTCCTCCCCCACGACGAAAAGTAGGCCGACGTAGATTTCTTCCCCCCGCAGATGTTCCGCGGCGGCGATCTGAGCGGCGATGATCCCTTTTGCATCGCACGATCCCCGGCCATGGATTCGCGTCTCATCTTCAGAGGACGGGATGAAGGGAGGCACCGTATCCATGTGCGTCGAGAAGACCACGTTCGGTCTCGGCTCCTCTGGAGAAACGGCATACACATTGGATCGATTGTTTTCGACGGCCATCTTCTCGCACCGATAGCCAAGCCGACTGAGTTCATGGAAAAGAAATTCACTCACTTCGGCTTCGTTGCCGGTGATCGATTCGATATCAACCAGTTGCCGCGTCAGCGCAATGGCATCCATGGCAGAGAGAATATCAAACGCCACTCGGGAAACCGGGGCGTTCTGCTGGCCAGAGAAACAAGATAGACTCTTTCTTGATAGCTATGAGTAAGTCAAAGATTAAGTCAAGGGCGATTCGATTAAACCCAACCGGGTTTTTGACGAATGAAATTCGAAGCATGTTGCTGGCAGTCGTTCTGTGCGTTTTCGTCACCTTTGGATCTGCAGGAAGGGCGCAGGATCGCTCGGCTCAAGGCGCGGCCGAAGGACAGAATCAGACGCAAGGCCAGCAGAGCACTCCACCCGCGCAGCCGCCCTCCAAGGCTTCGCCGTCGGCCCAGGAGAAAGATGAAGTCAAAATCACTCCGCAAGAAGCGCAAGAACTGTTTCATTCAGTCGATGAGATCTTGCTGTTCGACAGCAAACACTCCGGTCTTCCGGTGAAGAAAGAAGTCAAGAAGCGTCTTACGAGCCGCGACGAAGTGGTCGCCTATCTCACCAAGCACATGAAGGATGAGGATGTGAAGCGCCTGCAGCGCTCCGAACTGGTGCTGAAAAAATTCGGTCTGTTACCCCACGATTTCGATCTGGAAAAGCTGATGGTTTCCCTTTTGCGCGAACAGATCGCCGGATACTACGATCCGAAAACCAAAACCGTGAATCTGTTGGACTGGGTGCCAGTGGACCAGCAGGAACCGGTAATGGCGCATGAATTAACCCATGCTCTGCAGGATCAGACCATCAATCTCAACCGGTGGATGAAAAAGGGCGATAAAGATCTTGGCGAAATCAAAAAGGATCCGACGCCGCAGGATATTGAAGACGACGAAATCGACGATTCACGCGAAGCCGTCGTCGAAGGCCAGGCGGAAGCCATGATGCTCGAATACGAACTGGCGCCGGTCGGCAAATCAATCGTCGACTCGCCGGAGCTCGTGGAGACCATGGAAGCGCAAATGTCAGACGGCACCGACGATTCGACCGTGTTCAAAGACGCTCCGATTTTTCTGCGCGAGTCGCTTACGTTTCCCTACAGCTACGGCCTGAATTTCATCGTCAAGCTCATGCAGAAAGGCGGCAAGGAGCAGGCTTTTGCGCGAGTTTTGGCGGATCCTCCTCACAGTACGAGACAGATCATGCAGCCGGAAACCTATCTCGCAGGAGAAAAAATTCCGCCGATGCCGGTGGCCGCTTTCAGGCAGGATTTCAGGGATTACTCGAAGTTCGATATTGGCGCTATGGGCGAGTTTGATGTCCAGGTGCTGATCGAGCAATATGCCGGCAAGAAAGTGGCCGATGAGTTTGCTCCGGAGTGGCGCGGCGGCTATTACTACGCGGCAAAACCGAAGAACAATCCTGCGGGGCCTTTGGGTTTGTTCTACGCATCGCGATGGTCGACCGCGGAAAAGGCATCGGAATTTGCGGAGATATATGCACATTCGCTGCAGCAACGTTACAAGCAGGTACAGGAATTGACTTCGCCCGATCCGCAGCCGGCCCAGTTATCGCCATCCAACCAAGGGCTTCTTCATGGCCGACATGAATGGAAGACAGATGAAGGCGTAGTGGTAATTGAGCAGAAGGGCGACACAGTTCTGGTCAGCGAAAGCCTCGATCCGGCAACGACGCAAACCCTCGAACACGAAGTGCTTGGGAATTGATCGGTCAGCGTTTGTGTGGTTCGGTAGTGGCTCAATTTGAAATTTCTCAGAGTGGGGTAGTCGCTCAGGTAACACGATCAGCCCACGCCTCGTTCTGTATAATCACGGGTTTGACTTCGCGCATTTTCCGGAGGGTTATTGCCACAAGCGGAGATTGGAATCATCGGCGGCAGCGGTTTGTATGCCATGCCGGGCCTAAGCAAAACCAAAGAGGTGCGCGTCAGAACCCCATTCGGCGCACCTTCTGACGCATACGTTTGTGGCACGCTGGAAGGCCGCAAAGTTGCTTTTCTGGCCCGGCACGGACGCGGGCACCGCATTTCGCCGAGCGAGCTCAACTTTCGCGCCAACATTCACGGCTTTAAGCAGCTCGGGGTAGACCGCATCGTTTCGGTTTCAGCCGTGGGCTCGCTAAAGGAAGAGCATAAGCCGCTCGATTTCGTCATCCCTGACCAGTTTTTCGACCGCACTCGCCATCGCATCGACACATTTTTTGGCGGGGGTGTGGTCGCGCACGTCGCCTTTGCCGATCCTGTTTGCGGAGAACTCGCAGGCATCGTCGAAAACGCTTGTAAACGTGCCGGCGTGACCGGCAAACGTGGCGGCACGTACATTTGCATGGAAGGCCCGCAGTTTTCCACCAAAGCTGAATCCAACGTTTATCGCGGGTTGGGTATGGACGTGATCGGCATGACGAATCTGCAGGAGGCAAAGCTCGCGCGGGAAGCGGAGATTTGCTATGTCACCGTCGCCATGGTCACCGATTACGATTGCTGGCATCCGCATCACGACTCGGTAACCGTTGATCAGATCGTCGCCGTGCTTTTGAAAAATGCCGAGAATGCCTGCAAGGTTGTGCGCGAGACGGTCGCACAAATGCCGCGTGGGCGCAGTTGCAGATGTGGCTCGGCGCTAGCCCATGCTATTTTGACGGAACGAAAGAAAATCCCGCCGGCAGCCAAGAAAAGATTGAAACTGATCATCGGCAAGTACCTGAAATCAGCTTAAAAACCAGACAAGGGTGGACTGGAAATCGCATGAGCATTGTTGTGGTTGGTTCGGTCGCGTTCGATGATGTGACATCGCCTTCAGGCAGCATGAGAGGTATCCTGGGCGGTGCGGCAACATATTTTGCTCTGGCCGCAAGCTATTTCACTCAGGTGCGCGTCGTTGCCGTGGTCGGCGAGGATTTTGCAACGGAACAAGAAAATGTGTTCAAAAAACGCGGAATCGACACGCGGGGCATCGAGCGCGCAGCCGGCAAAACGTTTCGCTGGGGTGGAACCTATTCCGATAATCTCAACGAGGCCAAGACCAACTTTACCGATCTGAATGTGTTCGAAAAATTTCAGCCCCGCATTCCGAAGGAATACGAAGACAGCGAATATCTTTTCCTGGCCAACATCCAACCCACTTTGCAAGCCGATGTGCGCAGGCACATGAACGGCGTGCGGCTTACGGGCTGCGATACGATGAACTATTGGATCAACGGCGCGCGCGCCGAACTTGCCGAAACTCTAAAATTGGTCGATGTTCTTCTCATCAACGACACCGAGACAAAAATGCTGGCCAAGGAAAGCAAACTGCCGCGTGCCGCCCAGAAAGTTCTGGCGATGGGGCCGCAGGCGCTTGTCATCAAGCATGGAGAATACGGGGCGACTATCTTCTTTCGCGAAGGCGCGTTCGGCATCGGGCGTCACCCCTTCCGTGCTCCCACGTTGCCGCTCGATGAAGTAAAAGACCCTACCGGCGCGGGCGATTCATTTGCCGGAGGGTTCATGGGCTACGTCGCCTCGCAGCAGGATTTGAATCGCGAAGTGCTCAAGCGTGCTCTCTTCTATGGTGGAGTCATGGGCTCTTTCGCCGTGGAAAGTTTTGGGACTGAGCGATTGCAGTCGCTGACCCGCGAAGAAATCGATGCCCGCTTCCAGATTTTCCGTGAACTGACGCACCTCGAATGAAGTCTCGAAGCCAGCCGCAAAGATATTCCGAAATTGAAGCCGTGCGGCTGGTCTGGCTAGCTGCGTTTGTTTCGGTTTTTTCGTTTCTCTACTACGAGCGCCACGGCGATATCCTGCTCTACGGCGATGCTGTCGCCCACATCAACATCGCGCGCCGAATCTTTGATTCGCAAACCCCCGGCCTGTTGCAACTGGGAACCGTTTGGCTTCCGTTGCCGCACTTGCTGATGCTGCCGTTTATCGTTCCCATGAGGCTCTGGCAGAGCGGAACGGGCGGATCGATTCCATCAATGGCAGCCTACATTCTGAGTGTGCTGGGAATTTTTCGCCTTGTGCGAACCGCGCTGGTTGGGGATGGTGAGAGCGCTGCCTCGTCGAAGGTCATCGCCTGGGCTGCAGCCATTCTGTATTGCGCAAATCCCAATCTGATTTACCTGCAGGCCACGGCGATGGGCGAAGCGCAGTATCTCGCCTTCTTCATTTGGGCGCTCGTGTATTTTGCCGAGTTTGTTGGCGCACGGAATGCGGACGCCGAGAATACCAGTGCTGGGAACACGAGCGCTGGGAAAAACGCGAGCTTGCTCACAAAATCCGGTTTCTGCGTGGCTGCAGCCTGCCTGACTCGCTATGACGGATGGTTTCTCGCGGCCGTGCTGATCGTCGTGGCGGTCGTAATGTTTTTCAGACGACAGAAGTTCGATGGCGAGTCGCACCAGAAGTCATCGGCGTTCCCTCGAACTGCCCTCATCAAGTTTATTCTTATTGCTTCCGCAGCTCCGCTTGTGTGGCTCGCCTACAATGCTGCCATCTATCGCAATCCTCTGGAATTCGCCAACGGGCCATATTCCGCCAAGTCGATCGAGCAAAAAACCTCAACAATAAATCCTGCGAAGGCAAATCTTTATGCGGCGGCCTCGTATTTCCTGAAAGCTGCTGAACTGAATGTCGGTGACGCAGACTGGCAGGGAAGACTTTGGTTGCTTCTTGCTGTAATTGGCAGCTTCGTAGCGGTGTTTGCCGGCGCCCGCATCTTGCTGCTGCTTTGGATTCCTCTGCCGTTTTACGCGTTATGCGTGGCTTACGGGAGCATCCCTATTTTTGTTCCGACCTGGTGGCCGTTTTCCCGATACAACGTTCGCTATGGTTTGGAACTGCTTCCGGTATTTGCCGTCTTCGTGCCGGTCGCCGTTTCTCTTTTGGTGCGATCGGCCGCCAGGATTCCACGCCTGAAATTTTCCCGGCAGCCATGGCAGGGCTTGGCAGCTTTTGTAATCGTTCTCGCTCTTGGAGCAACAAATTATGCTCTCATCTGGCGCGATCAGCCAATCTGCTATCGAGAAGCCTTCATCAACAATCGCGGCCGCATTGCGCTGGAAGATCAGTTGGCGAAATGGTTCATGTCCTTCCCTCCGGACTGCACGTTTCTCATGTATCTGGGCGAGCACTCGGGCGCGTTCGAAGAGGCGGGCATCCCTTTACGCCGCGTGATCAATGAGGGCAATCACCGTGTGTGGAAAGAGCCCTACGATGCCCAGGGATTGTGGGAGCGCGCCCTGGCGGATCCCGCAGCCTACGCCAACTACGCAGTCGGATTCGAAGGCGATCCAGTCTGGGCCGCGGCAAAAGCTGGCCATCTCACGGCTCTGGTCGAAATTCATACTTCGGGCCAGCCGGCAGCAGCAATATTTCAAGGCGCAAAACAGCAGAACGACCGACGTCGAGACACGCAATCGCGGTAATCATGCCGGTTAACGCACGAGGTTATCCAGGCGCCATTCTGCGAATGATAAAATCCGGTCAGCACGTGCGAATGCAGTTCGATGTCTCGGGCCGCAATCGCGAGCAGAAGGAATTGTTCCACGCACTCAAATCCTCGATGCGTCTCGCCGGCGTAACTTCCCTGGGACCGGTGGAACTCGAGTGATCTCTTCTGTGGTCTCCATCCCGTTCGTCAAGGCCTGCGCCTGCGGAAACGATTTCCTTCTGATTGAGGGGGCGGCGATCCATGGAAAACCGTCTCCCAAAGACTTGTCAGAATTGACCGTTCAAATTTGCGATCGCCACAACGGCGTCGGCGCCGATGGCGTGGAGTGGATTTACCCGCACTCGACTGCTGATGTTGAGATTCGGTTGATTAATAACGACGGCTCCGAGGCCGAAATCTCCGGCAACGGCACGCGCTGCGTCGCAGCGTATCTATGCGCCGAACGAAAAAAAGAAATGGTCTCGATTCAGACCGGAGCTGGACTGAAAATCTGTAGGCTGATGGCCAGAAATGATTCTGGCTATGAGTTCGAGGCGGAGATGGGTGAGGCGGTGATTTCACCGGAACTCAGTTTGACTGTCGAAGGAGGGAATCGGGAGAAAAAGGAAGTGCGCGGTCTTCCAGTTTCGATGGGGAATCCTCACTATGTTGTTTTTGTGCCGGAGTTCGCTTCGAACTGGCGTGAGCAGGCGGCCAACATTCAGCGCAACTCGCATTTTCCCCACGGCGTAAACGTGGAAATGGTTATTGCTGATGGGAAGCACGATATCGACGTGCGGTTTTTCGAGCGAGGCGTGGGAGAAACGCAATCCTCGGGGACGGGTTCATGCGCGTCGGCGGTTGCTGCGATCACGACAAGGCGAGCCGAATCGCCGGTGCGCGTACATACTCCGGGCGGGATTCAGATCGTGCGGACAGAAGGGAATTGCATTTTTCTTCGCGGTTCAGCGCGGTTGGTTTGTTCAGGAGAGTTCTTTCTAACCTAGAACTGCCGCGATCGGCGTATCTTGCGGGGTCGTTGTTAGAAAGCTTGAAAAGGGTTCATTCTAATAACGGGTCTTTGACTGCATGTCTTCCTTAAAAGGTCCCCGCATCAAACCGTCTGCGCTTCAGGCTGGCGACACGGTGGGCATCGTCGCTCCGGCCAGCAACGTCAAACGTGCCGAACTCGATGCCGGATGCGAAGCGCTGCGCCGCGCCGGCTATTATCCCTTCTATTTCGATTCCATTTTCGAGCAGGATCTTTACTTCGCGGGATCGGTCGAGCGGCGCGCGAAAGAACTCGAAGACATGTTTTTGAGGGACGAGGTACGTGCAATCATTTGTGCGCGCGGCGGGTACGGCTCTAACTACTTGCTCGATCGGCTGGATTTCGAGAAGATCAAGGCCCATCCCAAGATTTTCATCGGCTACAGCGACCTCACTGCGCTGCTCACCTCTTTCGCCGATAAGATCGGCCTCGTCACTTTCCATGGTCCGATGGTGGCTAAGGACTGGGCGCATCAAGATGGCGTCGACATGGTTTCATGGCAAGCCGCGCTGAGGGACACGGCGCGCTGGGAACTTGGCGAGAACTCCGGAGCGAAAGGTTTGGTTGAGGGCCGGGGCGAAGGTATCCTCTATGGGGGGTGTCTTTCAATTCTGGTGGCATCGCTTGGCACCCGTTATGAGATCGACACGCGAGGCACGATACTTTTCCTGGAAGACGTTGCTACCAAGCCGTTTCAGATCGATCGCATGCTGATGCAGTTGAAGCTGGCAGGAAAATTGACCGATGTAAAAGGGATTGTCTTCGGCGAGATGCGAGATTGCGTGCAGACCGCGGCTCAGGGATACACGCTGGAAGAAGTAGTTGTGCGTATCGTCGGTGACCTGGGCATTCCGGTAGCTTACGGCCTCCACTCCGGTCACGTGACCGCCGGAAACATCACCTTGCCCATGGGTGTTGCTGCAGAATTGCGAGTTCACGGGTCGCAGGTGAGTCTGACAATTCTCGAATCGGCGGTGACTGCACGTTCCACCTAGGTCAAGTCTGATTGTCAATCGGCAAGTCATTTCACACTCGAGCAAACTTAAACTGATTTCTGATTACGGAGAAAGCATGCACGCGAGGAAGCACATTCACTTGATCGGCATCTGCGGAACGGCCATGGCTTCTCTCGCGGGAATGCTGAAGGAGCGCGGTTTTCAGGTGAGCGGTTCCGATGCGGCAGCGTACCCGCCGATGTCCGACTTTCTCGCAGGGCTGGGCATATCCGTTGCGCAACCTTTCGATCAGAAAAATCTTGATCCGCGCCCCGACCTCGTAGTAATCGGCAATGCGATTTCTCGAGGCAATCCGGAACTTGAGGAAGTGCTCGACCGGCGCATTGAATTCTGTTCTCTGCCGCAGTTGTTGCATGAGGAATTCCTCCACGGCAAAGAAGTTCTGGTTGTAGCAGGGACACATGGAAAAACCACCACCACCTCCATGCTGTCGTGGATCTTTCAGAGCGCAGGAATGAAGCCTTCATTTCTGATCGGAGGCATCGCCGAGAATTTCGGTTCCAGCTTTCAGCTTGGCGAGGGCAAGCATTTCATCATCGAAGGAGATGAATACGATACTGCGTTTTTCGATAAGGGACCGAAATTTCTGCATTACTTTCCCGATGCGGTAATTCTCACTTCGGTTGAGTTCGACCACGCCGACATTTACAAAGATCTCGATGCCGTGGAAACTGCCTTCAAACGGCTGGTAAACCTCGTGCCGCGGCGGGGACGCATCATCGCGTTCGATGGAGCCGCAGGAGATGTTACCGAGAGTCCAAGCCTCGAACGCTGCCTCAAAAAATCATTTTCTCCAGTCGAGCGCTACGGCGCCGGTCCGCGGTCGAATTGGCGGATAGCTAATCTCAGGTTCGAGCCTGATCGCACGTTTTGGTCGGTTGTACGTCAAGGGAAGCCCTGGATGGATTTTGAATTTTCTCTCGCGGGCGAATACAACGTTTGGAACGCGACAGCGGCGGCCGCTTTGGCATTTGCTTGCGGCATCTCAACAGAACAAATCGCAGAAGCACTCAAGACGTTCCGAAGTGTCAAACGCCGCCTCGAAGTAAAGGCACAAGTGAACGGCATTACGATCATCGATGATTTTGCCCATCATCCTACAGCGATTGCGGGCACGTTGAAGGCGTTACGCGAGCGATATGCCGGCGCTCGGTTGTGGGCGATCCTCGAGCCGCGCTCGAACACGCTGCGGCGGCGCGTGCTGCAAGCGGACCTGGCGCGCAGCCTTGCCCTCGCGGATGAAATCGTCGTCGCCGGCGTGTTCCGTTCTGAAGCCGTGCCGGAAAACGAGCGGCTCGATCTGGCGGAGTTGGCTGTTGACGTTCAGAAGCATGGCCGACGCGCCCGCCTGGCCACCGACGCCGACGCAATCGTCGATTTGATTGTTCCAGAACTGCGCTCCGGCGATATAGTCGCAATCCTTTCCAACGGAGGGTTCGGTGGAATCTACGAAAAATTGCCGGCGCGACTGAGAGCGAGGGCAGGGAACGCAAATCTGAATTCGGCGAGCGCGGCGGCGAAATGAAACCATCCTCCGCAAGCGCTTTCGCAGAACGTCGCGCTATTTGCTCGGCGCGTTGGCGCTCCATGAGTCGCCCCTCCGCACATCATCTTTTGCTTTGCCTTATTTTCTGGGTAGTTTTTTCGTCGCGCGGCTATGGAGTCACCAATTACAACGTGACCCTCGCCGATCCCGAGCAGCACTTAGTGCGGGTTCAGATGACTCTTCCCGAGGGACCGCCAGAACGCGAAATGCAAATCCCCACATGGAACGCTTTGTACCAAATTCGCGATTTCTCCCAGTATTTGAATTGGATCCACGCGAGAGATCGCGCCGGGCGCCCGCTTGTGGTGCGTTCTATCAATGACAGCCGCTGGCAAATCGCTGGCGCACAACAGGGAGCTATAGTCGAATACGAGATGTTTGCCGATTCACCCGGTCCGTTCGGAGCACAACTGAATTCACATCACGCTTTTTTCAATCTTGCCCAAATTCTCATCTACCCCCTCGACGGCCGCAACCAGCCGACGAGTGTGCGGTTTGATCAGGTTCCTCAGTCGTGGCACATCGCTACACCGCTGACCCCTGATGCCGATGGCCGCTACACCGCCGAGAACTACGATCGCCTGGTTGATTCGCCGGTTGAGATCAGCAATTTTCAGGAGTTGGATTTCGACGAATCCGGAGCGCATTATCGTGTGATCATCGACTCCGAACCGGGCGACTATGACGCAGAGGCGATCACGTCAATGCTTCACAAGATTGTCACGGCCGCTACCGCATGGATGAACGACCGTCCATTCACTAATTACATGTTTATCTACCACTTTCCCCATGGTCCTGCCGGCGGCGGCATGGAGCACGCCTACTCGACGGCGATCTCTCTGAACGCTGACGCTCTCGCCCGCGACCCGGAAATTCTCGCTTCGGTTACAGCGCACGAATTCTTTCATCTCTGGAATGTCAAGCGGATTCGCCCGCAAAGCCTCGAACCGGTTGACTACACAAAAGAAAATTTCACTCGCGCTTTGTGGTTCAGCGAGGGATGCACCAGCACGGCCGCTGACTTCATCCAGCTTCGCGCGGGCTTGATCGACGAGCGCCGCTTCGAACAGGAATTGGCGGCAGATATTGCCGAACTTCAGCGGCGTCCCGCGCATCTCACACAATCAGCGGAGCAGTCGAGTCTTGATGCGTGGCTTGAAGGCTACCCGTATTACCGGCGTGGCGAACGCAGCATCTCCTATTACAACAAGGGTGAATTGCTCGGGATTCTGCTCGATCTCGATATCCGAGAAGCCAGCCGGGGCAAGGCTTCGTTGCGTGAGGTCTTCCAATGGATGAACCTGAATTATGCGAAAAAAGGCAGATTCTTCCCCGATTCCGATGGCGTGCGCGAGGCTGCCGAAGGCGTGAGCCACGCGGATTTGCGATCGTTTTTTCAGAATTATGTCGCGGGAACCGACGAGATTCCGTGGGATAAGTTTTTTCGCGTGGTCGGATTGCACCTTGTCGAGACTACCAATACCGTGCCCGATGCCGGGTTCGGCGCTTCACGTAATTTCGACGCGCCCATGATCGTGAGCATGGTTAATCCAGGCGGGTCGGCTGAACTTGCCGGCCTGCAGGTCGGCGACACAATTCTTGAAATCAACGGAGGCCCTCCCGGACAGGAGTCTGCGGAATCGGTTTCGGCTCTCAGTCCGGGCGATACCATCACCGTGAAGGTTCTAAGCCGTCGCGATGGTCAGCGGGACTTGAAGTGGAAAATCGGAAGCCGTGAAGAAATTTCCTACGATCTTAAGGATCTCGAGAACATTACTCGCACCCAGCGTGCCGAGCGCGCCGCCTGGCTGAAAGGCGAAGCGCAAAATCCCTCCGCGCCGTAGATGCGCTATGCTCTAATGCGCCTTATCGATCCCGCCCATGGCAGACAAGATCAATTCAATAAGCAATTCGGAGCCCAGTTTCCAACCATGATACGTACCGTTATCATGCTCACTTTCTGGACGCTCGCCGCGCCGGTTGCCGCGTTGATCGGATTTCCCTGGACCTTTATCAGCGGCGATATTCGCCTGCTCTACCGCATGTTCATGATCGGCGCATGGAGCGGAGTGCGGCTTGCTGGAGTGCGCGTTGAAACCGTTGGTCTCGAGAATCTCGATCCTGCGCGCAACTACATTTTCATGTCGAATCACGTTTCGAATCTTGATCCCCCTATTACCATTCCGCTTATTCCTCGCCGCACGTCGGTCATGGTAAAGCGGGAACTGTTCAAGTTCCCGATTCTGGGACGGGCGATGTGCATGGGTTCGCTGGTGCCGGTCGATCGCGGCAATCGCGAAGCGGGCATTGAAGCAGTAAATGCTGCAAAGCAGGTTGTGCAGCAGGGTTTGAATATGACCATCTATGTTGAGGGCAAACGTTCGTTCGATGGCAAACTGCTGCCGTTCAAGAAAGGTCCATTTTATTTAGCGGTGGAGTGCGGAGTTCCGGTCGTGCCCATTACGATCACCGGAACACACTACGTGATGCCGAAGGCGCGTTTTGCGATCAAGCCGGGATTAGTCAAGGTAATTTTTCATCCGGCCGTCGAGCCGAAGGATTTCGGTAGCCGCGAATGCCTAATGGAAAAAGTCCGCCAGATTATCGATAGCGGATTGCCGGTCGAGTATCAGGCGAGCCCTGCGCCGTCGTTGAATGCTCAACGCATTTGAGGGTTGGACTGCGCCGCGTTTATGCTTTCTTTATTTTGGCGCGCAGTGCCCGCGCCATGTCCGGCAACCTCGGCAGCAACGCGGAGTACTTCAGCCACAATTTGTGATCCACCGCAGGTGCGCCGCTCACCAGCGACCCGGCAGGAACGTCATTCGCAACTCCGCTTTGCGGCGTGACAATTGCCGCTTCACCCACTTTGCAGTGCCCGACTACACCCACCTGCCCGGTTAAAATCGCTCGGTTGCCGATCTCCGTTGAACCCGCCAATCCAACCTGCGAGCAAAGCAGAGCGTCTTCGCCCACGCGCGATCCGTGCCCCACCTGTACCAGGTTGTCGATTTTGGTCCCGCGCCCGATTCTGGTTTCGCCCACGCTGGCGCGGTCGATGCAGGTGTTAGCTTGAATCTCGACGTCGTCTTCAATCACGACAGGCGCAGGCTGCGGAATCTTATGCCAGCTGCCTTTGCTTGTTTTCGCAAAGCCGAAGCCGTCGGAACCGATGACAACTCCGTTGTGCAACAGCGCATGGTTACCGATGCGGCAGTTTTCCCGGACCACGACATGGGAATGTGCGAAAAAGTCGTCGCCGATTGTGACTCCGCGATAAATCACCACATGCGCCAGCAGCACGGCATTCCGTCCAATTTCGACTTTTTCGTCGATCACGACATAGGGGCCGATGTGAGCGCCGCGCCCGATTTTCGCCGTTTCATGAACCACAGCAGTTGCGTGCACTCCCGGCGCATAACGAAGCGGTTTATGAAAGAGCTTCAGTGCCTCGGCAAAACTCAGATAAGGATCTTCTACGCGTAACGTGGGTGCCGAAATCGCAGGGAAGTCTTTTGCCACGATGACGGCTGCGGCCCGCGTGCGTCGCGCTGCAGCCGCATATTTTGGATTGGCGACAAACGTCAGTTCGTGCGGCCCAGCTTGTTCGATCCCGTTCAAGCCGGTGATCTCTGTTTCGGCAGGACCATTCTCCAAACGCGCATCGAGCGCCGAGACAATAGCTGAAAGTTTCATAATCGATCGCGAAAAGAGGAAACGAATAGATCGTACACCAGGTGCGAGAGTTTCGAAGCTCGGCTAAGGCGGGACCGGCGCACCAAAAGGCGAAGCGATTTACTCCTCAAACATTGGCACCTGGCGCTGATCTCCCGCGACACCGCGTCGCTGGCGCCGGCCCGCTCCGATCACCGCAAGCACAGTAAGAGATTCCAGCGCAGTCCGCGGGACGAAAATCCGCTGGGTGTTTGACCGCTGATCCGGCGGATTCACCAGATAGCCCTCCGCGAGGTTCTGGGTGAGGTCGGAGGGCATTAACCCTTCAAGAATTTCGTTGTCTTTAAATCTCAACCTTACCCACAAGCCTTCCGATCGCGGACGCGAAGTGAAGGTCTTGCGGGTCAAAGATTCCGAATCGCCAAACTCACGCACAAAATAAACGCCCTTGATGTCCTGCAAATCGATCGAGACGACATTTCCCGCCGTATTCAACAATTCCAGCTTGCCCTCGTTCACAAACTGCGCCGGCGAAACGTACCCTGAAATGGAATCCCGATCCATTTTTCGCACGATGACTTTTTTATGAGTTGAGGGCATAGGTTCCAGGGGCACACGACTATCCGGCTTGCAGGTACGTTTCACAGGCCGGATTCCAGGTTTTTAAGGGCGGCATAGCCTGGAAGGGGTCCAGCCTTCGTTTCCCGTACCTGCACTAACGCAACGATTTTCGCACTAAATCTCATCCAAGCGGTGGAATCCAGGTTAGCTGTAGCCAAATTGTCAACGTTGTGTTATTTCTTTTAGTTGCTTTCACGCCACTCCGAACTGTATAAGTGTTTTGAATTGAACGGCTTGTATCGCATTCCGAATGCAATGGCCGTTTCTGGCCTGGTATGCCTTGTGGAAAAGCTGTTGAAAAGCCCGGTGTCGGCTCTCTCTGAGTTGCCCTCCTTGGGGCACACGCTGTTTGACGTAGCTCGCTTGACGACGAATGGCTGATTACATCTACACCATGGAAATCCGGTTGACGCCGGATCAGATGAAAGGCGTCAATTTGGTGCAGGAGATAGCCCGCACCGCGGAAGTCACCCTATATCTCACCGGCGGCGCCATTCGCGACATCATCAGCGGCTTTACCATCCGCGATCTCGATTTCACGGTTCAGGGTAATCCACTCAAGCTGCAAAAAGAGTTCGAGCGTGCGGGAGCGCAAATCGCCGGACGCGACGAGGATGCGCGAGCTCTGTTCCTGGTTCTTCCTGGAAATGTGCGCGCCGAAATCAGTATGGCCCGCACGGAAACTTACGAGAAAGTCGGCAGGCCGCCGCTCATCGCGCCCGCCAGCATTCAGGAAGACCTGCGCCGCCGTGACTTTACCATCAACGCCATGGCGCTCTCGCTGAACGAAGGATCCCGTGGGCTGCTTCTCGATCCATTCAACGGCGTCGCCGACATCGAAGCTAAACTGATCCGGATTCTCCACAATTACTCGTTCGCCGAAGATCCCTCGCGATTGATTCGGGCCACACGCTTCGCTGCGCGCTTTCATTGGCCGCTCGAGGAGCGCACCCAGCAGCGGTACAACTCCGCCAAAGAGAATAACTACATCGAGCACATTGCTCGCGGCGCCATCGGCCACGAGATCGCGCAGCTCGCGCACGAAGATGATCCTCTCAATGTCGTTCGCGCTCTCGAACGGGAAGATTGGCTGAAAGTGCTGCATCCCCACTGGTCTTCTGCCAAGGTGGATGCCAATGGTTTGGCGCTGCTCATGAAAACGCGCCAGCAGATGGTTGATCTCGGCTACACCGTCGATCCTTCAGCCGCGGTCATGCATTTCCTGACAGCGCGGCTCTCCGACAAAGATATTTCCGATCTTCGCCGCCAGATTCCCCGCAAGGACCTGGTCGAAGCTTGGCGGGATATTGAAGACCACGCCAAAGATTTAGCCAAGCGCCTTACCGGCAAAGAAGCGGCCACCCCGTCGCGCACGTGGAACCTGCTTTCCTCGGCGCGGCCCGAGATGATCTTGTTCCTGGCCGTTACTGCGCGTCAGCAGGCGGTAGCGCAAAAGATCAAGAACTTCCTTACGAAGTGGCGCCAGATACAGCAGCGCATCCCGTTGCCGGAGATGACGGAACTGCTGATTACTCCGCAATTGCCGGTCTACCCGAAGGTTGCTCACGACGTCTTTATGCTGTTGCTCGATGGCAAACTGCGCTCGCGCACCGAGACCCTGAAATTTCTTAAGCCCTTCGCCCCACCACCTCCGCCGCCCCCGCCACCGCCGCGGCGTGGACGTGCGGCCAAAGCAGCCGCTGCCGGTTTGCAGCCGGGAGGAGTTGCCGAGTCGACTGCTAAGGGCAAGAGAGGCAACAAAGGCAAATCTGAGGTTCCAGCAGCCCCGCCCGCAACAGCACAAGCCCCTGCGTCACCCGGGACCAAAGCTAAACCGGCAGCAGCGAACCCTGAACCGAAGGCGAAGACAGTGGCTAAGGCGGCAAAGCCCAGGTCAAAACCCGCGCCTCCGCACAAATCGGCCTCAAAGTCCAAGCCAGTAGGAAAACCGTCAAAGAAAGCCACTAAAAAGAAGGCAAATTCCAGAAAACGCTGATCTTTCCCTTATCGAAATTTTGCGGGTTTCGACACCTCGAAACGGGAATATAATGGGCTGCATGAATCGTCCGCTTCTCATCGCGGCGTTCGCCCTTCTGGTTGTTGCAGTTCCCCTTTCAGCTCAACATGGTGGTGCACACGCCGGAGGCGGCGGCCATTTCGGCGGCGGTGGTTTTGCTGGCCATGGCAGCTCGGGTGGCGGGGGTTTTGCCGGCCACACCGGAGGCGCTCATGCCTTCAGCGGTGCGCGCTCCGGTGGGTTCGCAGGCCGCTCGATTGCGCCTCGCTATTACGGACGGAATTCTGCATTCGGCAGGTTCGGCCGCAATCGTGGTGGCGTGGGTGTTCGCATTCGTTCCTATCCCTACTACGGATATAACTGCTGGGGCGGATACTGCGGTTATGGAGGCTATTACGGCTATCCGTATTTAGGCGGCGGAGTCGACCCGTACTGGTGGTGGAATAACGGGGACACTGCCGATTCGAGCGCCGACGCGGCTGCACCCTACGGTTATGACGACGGTTTAGCCAACCAGATGGAGCAGCAAGGAATTCCGATGCGTCCCGCTCCAGACGCCGGTGGTCAGGGTTATTACTCACGATCTGCGTCCCCGGCTTCTGTGCAG
Source organism: Candidatus Sulfotelmatobacter sp. (assembly GCA_030041415.1). Lineage (GTDB taxonomy): Bacteria > Acidobacteriota > Terriglobia > Terriglobales > Acidobacteriaceae > Sulfotelmatobacter. Next base: position 5,218 of record JASHNX010000152.1, on the reverse strand, counting down.
CGACAGGAACAAACGCAGCTGTCCCCGGCAACCGTTCTGGTTTTCCGGGATCAGCACCAGGAGCAGGTTCAGAATTATGCCATCGTCGGCCAGACGCTCTGGAATTTCACCTCTGGCCACACGCAGAAAATTCCTCTATCCGACCTCGACCTTCCCGCGACGCAAAAAGCAAACGACGCACAGGGAGTCGAATTCCGCTTGCCTTCTTCGAGCGAGGGCCAGTAGGGCCGTTGCGCGAATCTCTTGATCAGTAAAGGTCTGCCTTGGATTTCTTATGCGGATTCGTGAAAGCGGATTCGCGCTTCGAGCGAGTTCAGCCACGATTGAAAGCAAACCGCAGCCTGTTTCTCGATATACAAGAACCTCAGCCCCATCATGAACGAATCGCTCCACACGATCTCGGCTTTTCCATGAAAAAGCTGGGGCTCGACGCTGGGAAGATCAAACTCCACGATGGTGACGCCCTTCATCTTGATCGGAGCGGCGAGCTTGATCGCCAAGCCTCCTTCGCTGATGTTCTGGATCGAGCCGGCGACAAATGGTTCACCGGCCGAGTCGCGGAAGCGCACCGGCAAGTCGACCTGATAGCGGAAGTACCGGCGATGCTCCCGCTCCATCTTAGGAATCGCGAGCTCCAGGATGTTATTCAGCCGGCTGTGCTGCAAGGGTTTTCCCAGCGCGAAGTCCGCGCCGAGTTCGATGGCGTCGCGCTCTCCAACGGAGCCGTTGACCACGGCAAGAATGAGGGTTTGCTTGTTGGCTGCGCTGTTGCGCAGCAGGTCGAGCGTTGTTGTGCCGTTGGAGACATCGCAATCAACGACGATCCCATCCAGATGCCGGCGAGATGCAAGCTCAACCGCACTCTCCGAGTCCTGGCGGAACTGCAGGGAAAGCCCACGCGCTCCGAGCGTCGCCCGCATATCGCCCAAAAGCGCGGGATCGGAAGTCAAAATTAGGCACTCCAGACCCATCCTGCCATATTAAAAGACACTTAATCGGACATGTAGTAACTGACGTGCATGGCACTTGCGGCGGAGAATCAGGGAATCCTTGATTACCGCGGTATCTTGCCAAGTACCTCGCAGATAGCCGGGAAAGAATATGCGAACTTGTCCACATCCTGTGAATAACTCTCTCGGTGTCTTGCCCAAACTTCCCGCTAGAATGCCTCAATCCCGTAAAATTAAAGGGGCCCATGTCTCAATTCGTCCACCTGCACCTGCACACTGATTATTCTTTGCTCGACGGCGCCTGTGACGTAGAAAAACTCTGCGAGCACGTGCAGAAGCTTGGCATGCCCGCCGTGGCCATGACCGATCACGGCAACATTTTCGGGGCCGTACATTTTGTGAACGCCGCGCAGAAGCATGGCGTTAAGCCCATCATCGGCTGCGAACTCTATATCTGCAAAAAAGAAGATCACAACATCGAGCGCACACCGCCCGAAGGCGATACTTACAACCACTTGCTCGTGCTCGCCGAAAACGAAGAAGGCTACCGCAATCTGGTCAAGATCACATCCGAAGCGTCGTTGCATGGCTTCTATTACAAGCCGCGAGTCAGCAAGAAATTTCTCGCTGAACACGCCCGCGGCTTGATTGGCCTTTCTGGCTGCTTGAAGGGCGAAGTTGCCGAGCGGCTGATGGAAGGGAACTACACTGCTGCCCGCACCGCCGCGGCGACGTTCACGGACATCTTCGGCAGGGAAAATTTCTTCCTGGAGATTCAAGATCAGGGATTAACCAAAGAACACGAGATTCATCCGGGCCTGTTTCAGTTAGAAAAAGATCTCGGTCTGCCGCTCGTCGCCACCAATGACAGCCACTATCTGTGTGAAGACGACGCGCATGCGCAGGACGTCATGCTCTGCATCCAGACCGGCAAATCCATCCACGATGCGCAGAGGATGAAGTTCGATGGAAATCAGTTCTTTGTCAAGAACCGTGATGAGATGTATCGCGTGTTCAAGGATTCGCCAGAGGTCTTAACCCGCACGCTCGACATCGCCGAGCGCTGCAGCTTGCGTCTGGAAAAAGTAGCCACACCCTTTCCTCAGTTTGAAGTCCCGCCCGGCTACACCATCGACAGCTATTTTGTGCACGTCACCCGCGAAGGTTTTGCGCGCCGTCTCGAAGCCCTGCGTCCTCTGAGCGAGCAAGGCAAGCTCAAGCATCCGATCACTGATTACGAACAGCGCCTCGAACGCGAGCTCACGATCATCCAGCAGATGAAGTTTCCCGGTTACTTCCTCATCGTTTGGGATTTCATTCGCTACGCGAAAGAGCGCGACATCCCCGTCGGCCCGGGCCGCGGTTCGGCCGCCGGTTCGCTCGTTTCCTACGCTCTCGGCATCACCGATCTCGACCCTTTGCAACATGAACTACTCTTCGAGCGTTTCCTCAATCCCGAGCGCGTCTCGATGCCCGATATCGACATCGATTTCTGCATGAACCGCCGCGCCGAAGTGATCGATTACGTCACGCAAAAATATGGCCGGGACAATGTCGCGCAGATCATCACTTTTGGCACCATGGCCGCGAAGGCCGCGATCAAAGATGTTGGCCGCGCCATGGATATTCCTTACAGCGATGTTGACCGGATCGCCAAAATGGTTCCCACGCAACTTAATATCACGCTCGACCAGGCCATTGAAGATTCGCCGCAGCTTCGCGAAGCGATGGAGAAAGATGGCCAGATTCGCGAGCTGATGCAAACCGCGAAGAAGCTCGAAGGCATGGTCCGTAATGCCGGCGTTCACGCTGCGGGGGTCGTGATCTCACCGAAGCCTCTCACCGAACTTGTCCCGCTGCACAAAACCAAAAACGACGAAATCGTTACTGCATTCGACATGGTCGCCATCGAAAAGATGGGCCTGCTGAAGATGGATTTTCTGGGCCTGACCACTCTTACCATTCTGACCGACGCCCTAAAACTCATCGAGCAGACCCGAGGCAAGCGTTTTACGCTTGACGATATACCGCTCGAAGACGCTGAAACTTACCAGAAAGTTTTCTATACCGGACTCACCTCCGGCGTCTTCCAGTTTGAATCTCACGGCATGAGAGATGTTTTGCGCAAGTATCGTCCGGATTCCATCGAAGACTTGACCGCGCTCAATGCCTTGTATCGTCCCGGACCAATCCAGGGCGGGATGATCGATGACTTCATCGATCGCAAACACGGTCGTAAGAAAGTCGAATACGAATTGCCGGAGTTGAAAGAGATTCTCGAAGAAACGCTCGGCGTAATCGTTTACCAGGAACAGGTGATGCAGATCGCGAACCGTCTTGCCGGCTACTCGCTCGGTGAGGCCGATTTGCTGCGCCGCGCGATGGGAAAGAAGAAGCCGGAAGAAATGGCACAGCAGCGGGAGCGCTTCGTCGAGGGCGCGACGCAACGCAAATTCCCCTCGAAGAAAATCGAGAAAATCTTCGATCTTATGGCGCAGTTTGCCGGATACGGCTTCAACAAATCCCACTCTGCGGCTTACGCACTGCTGGCTTATCACACCGCATATTTGAAAACCCACTATCCGGTCGAGTTCATGTCGGCGCTGCTGACTTCCGTCACCGGCAGCACCGACGATGTCGTCAAATACATCAACGAATGCCGTGAGATGGGTATCGCCGTCGAAGCGCCGGATATCAATGTCTCCGACGCGAATTTCACTCCGCACGGTCCGGCTATTCGTTTCGGTCTTGCAGCCGTAAAGAACGTCGGCGGCAACGCTATTGAATCCATTCTCGCTGCTCGCAAAAAACTCGGGCGCTTCCGGTCGATCTACGAATTTTGCGAGAATGTCGATCTCCGACTGCTCAACCGGCGCGTGCTCGAATCGCTTATTAAGTCAGGCGCGATGGATTCCCTCGGCCACCGTGCGCAACTCATGGCCGTCCTTGATCGTGCTATGGAGCGCGCCCAAAAAGCCCAGCGCGATGCCGAATCCGGCCAGCACGGCTTGTTCGGAGTTTTCCAACAGGAAGAAAACGAAGCTCATAATGACAAGTTGCCCGATGTTCCCGAGTGGGATGAGCAAACCCGTTTGGCTGCGGAAAAAGAAATTCTTGGGTTCTTCATCTCCGGCCATCCCCTCGAGAAGTACAAAGACAAGCTTCTCGATCTGCAGGCGCTGAGCATCGAAGAGATCTCCGCAATGACCCGTTCCACGGGCAAAGACGAGACCATCGCCACCGCCGGCATCATCGCGAATGTCCGCGTGCTCAAATCGAAGCGCGGCGAATTTTACGCACAAGCTACGCTCGAAGACATGTCCGGTTCGATTGACATGATTGTTTTTCCCGAGGCCTATAAGCGTCTTGGCGACAAGGTGAAGCTCGAGGTGCCGGTGTTAATTCGCGCTGGAGTTCGCATCGAGGAAGGCGCGAATCCTAAGATCACGGCGGCCGAAATCATGGCCCTCGACGACGCCAGGATTCCGCTGCCCCGCGCCCTGCGTATTCGGATTCCGCTCGAATCCTCGGGCGAAGCCACAGTTGATAACCTGCACACGCTGTTTACCGAGCGCAAAGGGGAGGCGCGCGTGTTATTCGACGTGGAACGCGACGGCGATTTCATGGTGGTAATGGAAGCCGAGGGTTATAATGTGCTGCCAGATCGCAACTTTATCGCGCGGGTTGAAGAATTATGCGGGCGCGGGAGTGTACGTGTCATAAACTGAAAATGCGATTACTCAGGTAAATGGCGGCTTCGCACAAAACCCAGCAGGAATTAGAATCGATCGAACGCCAGGTGGCTTCGATGGAAGCTTCTGCCGGCCAGAACGAGCAGACTCATCGCGAGTTGGCCCGGTTGCACGAGCGCATCCATACCCTGCGCGAGGAGATCAAAGCCGCGAACACTGCTTGGCAGAAGACTGAACTGGCGCGCCATCCCCAGCGCCCGCAAACTCTCGATTACATCGAGCGCCTGTTTACCGAGTTCAGTGAAATTCACGGCGACCGCGGCTTCGGAGACGATCCTGCCATCATCTGCGGCATGGCGCGCTTCCACGGAGACGAGATTCTTGTCGTTGGAACCCAAAAGGGACGCGATATGAAGCAGCGCGTTCACCGCAACTTTGGCACGCCGCATCCCGAGGGCTATCGCAAGGCAATCCGTATTATGCAGTTTGCGGAAAAATTTCGCCGGCCTATTCTCACCTTTGTCGATACCGACGGGGCATACCCGGGTATTCACGCGGAAGAGCGCGGACAAGCCG
>JASHNX010000151.1 GCA_030041415.1 Candidatus Sulfotelmatobacter sp. | reverse complement strand
CCCTCTTCCCATCCCTTGATCACTTCACCGTTCCCGATCGTAAAGTCGAACGGTTTGCCGGCGTCAAACGAACTGTCAAATTTCGTCCCGCTGCTTAGCCAGCCAGTGTAATGAACCCGAACGTGGCTGCCCTCTTTGGCGGTCTGGCCGTTTCCCACCCGCAGATCCCAGTACTGCAGACCATCGTCTGTCTTCACCCCTCGCCCGGTTACTTTGATTGGGCCGCTGGTGTTCGCGACCTTCTGAGGCGTCCCGTTTTGTGCACCCGCCAGCAGTGCAGCCATCGCGACGATGCTCACGATCGCAATGGATTTCACCATTCTTCGTTCCTCCTGAAAGCCTCGGTGATTTACGGACGAATCCTTCCCACGGTGAGTTCTACAGTTGCCTTCAGAATTCTGTGATTCCGTGCACAGCGATCGAGATGTCTCGCGCGAAAAATCTCACGCCAGAGCGATGACATCGATTTCTACCAGCGCGTCCTTGGGCAAACGCGCGACTTCTATGGTGGAACGCGCCGGAGGCGCCGAGCTGAAATATTTTCCATAGACCTGATTCATGGCGGCAAAATCATTCATGTTTTTGAGAAACACGGTTGAGCGAACGACTTTGCCCAGGCCGCTACCCGCCGCTTCCAGTATTTCGGACAGGTTGCGCAGCACGCGTTCGGTCTGCGCGGCAATATCGCCGGCAACAATCTGCTGCGTGGCCGGATCGATGGCGACCTGCCCGGAAGTAAAAATAAATCCATTTGCCTTGATGGCCTGAGAGTAAGGCCCAATGGCCTGGGGAGCATCTTTGGTGGAAATAATGTCGCGCATAAGAAACCGTTGTCAGCCGTCAGCGATCAGCAGAAACTCAAGTCAGCACAGAGTAACACAGCGCGATGCTCGGCGGTCGCCCGCGACCACTGCCCGCTGAAACCCGAGCACAGTTTCTAAATCTTCTGGAGCCTCTGTACTTCGTGCACACCCGGAATCTTCTTCAGGCCGGACATGATTGACTCAAGGTGCTTGAGATCGGAGATATCGAGCACGATCTCCACACTAGCCTGGCTGTTGGAGGTGTGCGCGCCGATGTTCCGAATGTTGCTCTGTGCGTCGCCGATTACGCTGGTGATGTTCTTGAGCATGCCAAAGCGATCATCGCAATAAACCGTCAGCTTCACCGGATAGGAGGTCGGCGTACTCTCGTCGCGGCCCCATTCCACCTCGATTTTCCGCTCCACTTCATACATCAGGTTGGTGACGTTCGGACAATTCACAGAATGCACAGCCACGCCTTTACCGCGGGTAATGTAGCCGACAATGCTCTCGCCGCGAATCGGATTGCAGCAGCGCGCGCGATAGACAAGCATATCTCCCTGGCCCTTGACCGTAATCGCGTTGTGATCGCCAAATACGCGCCGCACCACGCTGGCGATCGTTCCCGGCTTGTTTGTGAAGCCCTCCGCCTCAAGATCTCCCACCATAGAAGGCGTCGCGCCCGCGGGCAGCAAGCGTCCGAGGACCTGTCGCGCCGAATATTTTCCATATCCAATGCCGGATAGCAGATCGTCCACTTTGCCCAGCCCGTACCCGCCGGCCACTCGCAGCAAATCCTCATCTTTAATATCTTTCAATGCGATGCGGTACTTGCGCGCTTCTTTCTCGATCAGCTTGCGGCCAATTTCAATCGAGCGCTCGCGCTGATGCACGTTCAGCCAGTGCTTGATCTTGTTGCGCGATCGCGATGACTTTACCAGCCCCAGCCAGTCACGGCTCGGCTTATGTCCTGTCTGCGTGATGATCTCGACAATGTCGCCGGAGTGCAGTTTGTGCCGCAGCGGCACCATGCGTCCGTTGACCTTTGCGCCGACACACGTGTGGCCGACTTCTGTATGAATCGTATAGGCGAAATCGATCGGCGTAGCGTCGCGCGGCAGCACAACCACTTTGCCCTTCGGAGAAAACGTATAAACCTCTTCCGGATATAAATCGACTTTGAGTGACGACAAAAACTCGTTGGGATCGCTAACATCCCGCTGCCACTCGACCACCTGCCGCAGCCAGGCCAGCCGCTGTTCATCCTGCGCCGAGACCGGACCGTCTTTGTATTTCCAGTGCGCCGCGATGCCTTCCTCGGCCATCTTGTGCATCTCTTCGGTGCGAATCTGGATTTCGAACGGCGTGCCGTCTTCCGTGATCACCGAAGTGTGCAGCGACTGGTAAAAATTCGGACGCGGCATGGCAATAAAATCCTTGATCCGTCCTGGCACTGGCCGCCATATGTTGTGAATGATTCCCAGAACTGCGTAGCAATCCTGCAGCGATCGAGTGATCACCCGCATGGCAAATAAGTCGTAAACTTGCTCGATCGCAATCCGCTGCCTTTGCAGTTTTCTGTGAATGCTGTACACGCGCTTGATGCGGCTTTCGACCTTCGCCTGAATTCCAGCTTCCTTGAGCTTGTCCTGAATAGTGGCTTGCATTTTTGCCAGAAAAACTTCGCCCTGCTTGCGGCGCGCATTGACCGCTTTTTCCACCTGCTCGTAGCTTTCCGGATCGAGGAAGCGAAATCCCAGGTCTTCCAGTTCGCCGCGAATCTTTCCCATGCCAAGGCGGTGCGCGATGGGCGCGTAGATTTCCAGCGTCTCTTCGGCAATTTTGCGCTGTCGCTCGGGCTCCAGATGTTCGAGCGTGCGCATGTTGTGCAGCCGGTCGGCCAGCTTGATGAGCACCACGCGGATGTCATCGACCATGGCCAGCATCATCTTCCGCAGGTTTTCCGCCTGCGCCTCTTCGCGCGTGGCGAAGTCGATTTTGCTGATCTTGGTCACGCCCTCGACGATGTGCGCGACCTGCTCACCAAATTCTTTGCGGATCTCCACGATGGTCAGCGTCGTATCTTCGACCGAATCGTGAAGCAGTCCGGCCGCGACCGCGACCGGATCCATCTTCATCTCGGCTAGCACCAGTGCCACTTCCAGTGGATGCACCAGGTAAGGTTCGCCCGAAGCGCGCAACTGCCCTTCATGCACGCGCAATGAGTATTCGTAGGCTTTTTTTACAATCGAGAGGTCGTCATTCGGGCGGTTTTCCTGAATCCGCTTCAATAAATCGCGGTATTTGGTGAGCGTAAGGGCGGTAGTCGCAATCTGTTGCCGCAAACTCGGCATACGCGATTATAGCTTGTGAACTGTAACCCAAGCCCACGTAGAGCGGGTGCTCCCGCCAGTGAAAGGCGTTCCCGTGCCACGAGATACCGCGGCAAAATCGAGGCGGAGCCAGACCACGCTGAGAGAAAGTGACCCTGGTAATTTGCCTGCTACCCAGCCTGCACCTAGCCTTTCCAAGATATACAAGATATAGAACTCGCGGGTGAACCATGCTCAACTGGGTTAACTGCAGGTTGAAGCACTCGAAAGCTCCATTCGCCATTTCGGTGATCGTGCTAGCTTCCGCCTTCGCACTGACTGGCGCAGCGCAAACCGCACCACCTGTCACCTCAGGCGAGCAACTTCCGCTTCCGGGACACCCCGTTCCCGCGGATCATTATCAGTTTTCCGAGCACAATATCGAGTGGGTACAGACGCAGCCCCCGCAGGTGCAGATGGAATTTCTGCTGGGAGCCGCAATCAATCACGATCACGGGGCGACCGATATCATCAACAAGATGGTGGAAGGCTGGCACGGGAAGGTCCATTACACGCAGAAATTCGACGACCTGTCGATGACAGCACTCTATTCGAACGACCTGCGGGTACGCGCGGCGGCGATTGAGATCACCCTGGCAGTTGACAACCTTTCGAAGGCCGATGAAACTGCCGAACGCCTAATGGCTTCTGCAGACAAGTCGCCGGGTTACCGGCCGTATGCCATGTGGGTGCTGGGCATGTTGGCAAACCGCGGCGTGGAGCCGGAACACATTCACGAGTTTCTGCTCGGGTACCTGCACGATCCGACGGAGAAGACTCGCTACTGGACGGTCGAGGGTCTGGCGCACTTGGGGACGGACGACACGATTAAAGATTTTCTAGATGTCTTCCGCAACGATCCGTCGCTCGAGGTGCGAGAGCGCGCTGGCTGCAGCCTGGCAAAATCCGGCATGCTGACGCGTGGGCAGCGCATGCTGGCAGTGCCAGGATTGATCGATCTGGCAGACGATCCATCGCTTGATCCAACCACGCGGTCGTGGGTCTACCAGGCGCTGCGCGAGATTACGAATGAGCATCTCGGCAACGACCCCGCAGCGTGGCGCAACTGGTTCAGCACGGCAGGAGCTAAGCGGCGCGATGAATTCCGGCAGGCAGATCAGTGGGCCGTACTGGGGAACAGCTGACGCTCAATCTGGACCTGCAGTGAGGAGTCCAGCATAACTTCGTCTCCGCCACCACGCATTCCTGCCTTAGCAATCCTCTAGAGATTCTTACTTTCTTGCCGACAGCACCTCCTCATGAGCCTGGTTGATCGCATGCGCCAAACCATCGCTGGCAAAGACTTCCTCATATGCATGCTCGCCGTGGATGGATTCATCCAGCCCGATCTCCTCCGTCATCTCGCTGACTTTGACCGTGGTGAAGGCATCGATGATCCGGAGCATGGCATAGGTGAATACGAATGCCCAAACCGAGGAGAAGACAACGGCAACGACTTGCTTGAGCAGGAATACCGGATCGCCGTTGAGCAGACCATTGGCACCCTCGGGGTTATATGCCTTGCTGGCGAAAATCCCCAGCATGACGATGCCGAGAAAACCCCCCACACCGTGGACTCCCCAAACATCGAGCGCGTCATCCCACTGCAGTTTGTTTTTCATCTCGACGGCGTAATAGCAAACCACCCCAGCAACTACACCGATAATCACGGCCGTGGTCGGGGAGACGAAACCCGCGGCAGGAGTCACCGTTGCCAGTCCGGCTACGGCTCCCGTAAGCAGGCCCAGGAATTTGGGCTTCTTTTCGTTGAACCACGCGGTCATCAACCAGGCGACTGCAGCGAAGGATGCGGCCACATCGGTATTGAGAAACGCTGTTGCGGTTACGGAATCCGCCCGCATCTCGCTACCAGCATTGAAGCCGTACCATCCGAACCAGAGCAGTCCGGTGCCCAGTGCCACCAGGGGAATGCTGTGCGGTCCGCGGTCCAGAACTCGGCGCTTGCCTACATATAGAACAGACGCAAGGGCTGCAAAACCGGCGATGTTATGAACCACGATGCCGCCAGCGAAATCCTTTACACCCCACTGCTGCAGAAAGCCTCCGCCCCAAACCATGTGGACGAAGGGGAAATAAACGAACGTCAGCCAGCCAGTCAGAAACAACATATAGGCCTTGAAGGTAACCCGATTGGTGAAAGCGCCTGAGATCAGCGCTGGGGTGATGATCGCGAACATCATCTGGAATGCAATGAATACCATTGCGGGAATAGTGTCATTGGGAGACGGCGTGTTGAGCCCGATTCCCCGCAGACAAACATTGTGAAAGTTGCCGATGATCCCGTGCCAGTCGCCACTGAAGCACAGGGAATATCCGTAGAGATACCAGATCACCGTGGTCCAGCCCATAGAGACGAAGCTCTGAATCATGATGGCGAGGACGTTTTTCCGCCCTACCAGGCCGCCGTAAAAAAAGGCAAGCCCCGGTGTCATCAGCATGACCAGGCTGGTGCATAAGATCATGAAGCCTGTATTGCCAGTATCGAGATGCAACATGAGATCTCTCCTGGAACGAAGAAGTTGAACTCCCGAACGCTTGGGAAAACAGATGCGGTGTCACAGATTCGACGCAGCAGGGATTCGAGATAAAAAGATCATTCCCTCGGCGCTATTCGGGGAAGTCGGATCTGGAAGAAATGTGTTGGCAGCTTCCCGAGAAGCGCTCTCGAAGGCGGGAGTCTTGTTCTCCCAAGGAAAACCTATGCTGAAGAGCAGCAAAACTCTGTGAGGGCCGTCACAAGGACATGTGCTTAGCCATACTCGTGACAAGTGGTTACTGTTGCGTCGCCCTGCCGTGTGGTTTGTGCAATGTCAGCTTCGGCACGATAAACTCCTGCATAACATTGCCGACGGCGTTTCCGGCGATTCCGATGGCCGCATTCCCGAAGGTCACCCCAGCGCTATCACGGTCTTGCGACGGATAGTAGAGATTTGAGATTCCACCCGCAGCCAGCTGGCCAATGACGTTTGAGTAATTCGGCTGCCAGCGCCGGTTGTCGCCTTTACAAATCACAGCCATGGCAACCGCATAGAGGATGCGTGCGCGGGTGCTGCCGATTCCCTTGTAAAAATATCGCGGATCTTGATGGAGAAGCGAAGGCAGTATGGCGCCTCCAAGTACGGTTCCTACAGCCGTGTCGGCATAGTTGGCGCCAAAGCGCTTGCCATATCCCTGCAGTCCCTGCCCATACCCGATGAAGTGATTTTGCCACTGCTGCACGCCCGCCGTGCCGGCGACCACGATGAGAGTAAAGGGATCGATTATCGTTCTGCCCGCAAGGTGGAACTTCTGTTTCCAGTCGAGCGGCGCCGCATTGGGCACATAACTGACGTAAAAATTCGGAACCACGCCGAGCACTCGTTGTTTCTCTTCGATCTTGATTTGTTCCGTTGCCACTTCCTGTTGTGTCAGTCCAACCCGCACTTCGGTCACGGAGGAAGCCACACTCATGACGATCGGCGGGACCGTGTCGATCTGTCCCGGAGTCAGTTTGCCGTCCAGCGTTTTCGGCGCAAATCCTGTCGAGGAGATTGTCAGCTCAAAAGCCCCGGGCGAAATGTTGGCCAGAAAAAATTGTCCGTTATCGCCCGTGACAGCCTGTTGGCTGAGAGATTTTCCGTCTTGAGTAACTCTTACCACGGCTCCGACAACCATCGCGCCGCTTTGGTCTATAACGCTGCCACTAATGCACGCGGATAACCCCTGCTCCACGGGTTGTGCTGCCAAGGAGACACCCGAACCGGCCTGCGGGTCCGAATTTGGCGCCTGCTGAATAGTTTGCCCGAAACAGGGCGCAGCAAAAAAGCAAGCCGACATCACGGAAACGATAACGATAAGGACAGACTTACACTGCAACGTCATGAAGGCTGTTCCGCTCCCAAATTCGCAAATGTCAGACGTGCACCGCGTTTAGTTCGCTGGGATATTCTGCGGCGCCGTTGATATTTTCACTAGATTACCCCGGAACACGGTTCATCGTCTCACACCCGGCGCGTTTGCCTGAATCAGCCAAACGCCGCCAGATCGACGCGCTCTCCCAAATATGTATGATGCAATTCAGATGCTTCAAAGCTTTCAGACCGTTCTTAGTTTGTTCCTCTCTAGTTAGACCTGTTAAAGTCCTCGCTTGGCGGCTAATTCCAGAGTTCTGGTCAGCGGTGTTTCCGGGCCGATCGGCGCGGCCCTGGTGCCCTCACTCCGCGCTAGCGGATGGTCTGTGACGCGTCTCGTGCGCAGCCAGTCTGCCGGGCGGGATGGAAAGGCCGAGGCGATACCATGGGATCCGGCAAAGCCCATCGCTCCTTCGTCGGTCTCCGGGTTCGACGCGGTGATTCACCTTGCCGGAGAAAGCATTTTCGGACGTTGGACCACGGGCAAGAAACAGAACATTCTTCACAGCCGTGTTGAAGGCACCAGCAACCTGGCGCTAGCTCTCGCCCAGGCAGAAGAGAAACCCAAGGTTTTTGTCTGTGGCTCGGCCATCGGCTATTACGGCAATCGCGGGGAGGAATTGCTGAAAGAGGAAAGCGCGCCCGGCCACGGATTCCTGGCCGAAGTTTGCCAGCGGTGGGAAGAAGCCACTATGGCCGCGGTTCAATCCGATATTCGCACGGTGCACCTGCGCACAGGGATCGTGCTAAGCCCCAAAGACGGCGCACTGGGGGCGATGCTGTTGCCGTTCAAGTTCGGCCTTGGCGGGCGCGTAGGCGATGGAAAGCAATGGATGAGCTGGATTCACGTGCGGGACCAGATTGGCGCAATTCATCACATACTGAAAAACGACCTGTTGCAGGGCCCGGTGAATATGGTCGCTCCCGGGCCGGTCAGAAATAGCGAATTTACCAAGACTCTTGCCGCAGGTCTCTCGCGTCCTGCGATTTTGCCCCTGCCGAGGTTTGCCGTGAGGGCAGTTTTTGGAGAAATGGGGGAGGAACTGTTGCTGGCCAGTCAGAAAGTAGAGGCCGGCAAACTAATCTCAAGCGGATATCCGTTTCTTTACGGAAGCCTCCAGGCTGCGCTTCAAGATCTTTTGAAGAACTGAGTCAGTCTTGCGGGTCACGCCGACGCAGTGATGGCGATCACAGACGGGTTCGCCGTTTATGGCCATGCTTGTAACGTGGCTTTGGTTCCAATTCGGCGAATGACCGCAGCGGTGTTGGCGGCCATTCTCACGTGCGCAGCGCTTGGTGTTCCTCCGCAACTTCCTGCCCTGGCAGCACCTGCTGCTCCTGCACCGAGAGATGGCGCACCGGTTACTCCTCGCAACCACTCTTGCTGCCACAAGACTCGGTCCGCTTCAAATGAGCTTCCACGGCCAGCTTCTGCGCCAAAGATGCCGTGCAGCAAGAATCCCTGCTGCAAAGCCCATAGCCCCGAGACCGGACCGGGGCTGCCCACCGCATCGAGCCTTCGCCCCTCGACGGCGAACTTCGTCGCATATAAGAATGCGAACGACGAATCCAGGTGCGTTCGCCGTTTCGACCGGCCTCCATTTCAAGATTATTCTCGCCTTACCACCGTCTTTCGGATCTGAGATTCCGCCAAACGCCGATTTCTGCGGCAGGAAGTTGACTAGTTCTGCCGATTCGCGACCGTTTTCAGATCAATGGAAATCCAGGATTTTTCTTAAGGAGATTGTTGCCATGAAACATAAATTACTCGCTCTTGTTCTTGCCCTGACTCCGATGTCATGGGCGCAAACCGAAGCTCCCGCTCCCGCCCCAGCTCCACAACAAAATACGGCGCCAGCGGAGAAAAAAGCTTGTTCATGCTGCGACAAAATGTCCGGAGCGAAAAGCGCAGAGGGTCCATCTTGCTGCGCTCGCGCGCAAGCCACAGCCTCCGATGGCAAAACGCCATCCTGCTGCGCAGGAAAATCGGCCGGTTGCTGCAGCGACAAAAACGCGAAATCATGCACGCGAAGCATGGAACAAACTGCGACCGCCTGCAACCGGAAGAGCTGCGGGAAACAGTGTGGCAAGAGCTGCTCTGCAAAAAAGGCTGATACGACGGCACGGAACAACGTGAATGCCGAAACTGGGCTATCGGCGTCCCCATCGGCTGGCAGATAAAGCCGGGTAGATCAGTAAAAGCAAAAACGGGAGGTCTGGCGAACCCAAGGCCTCCCGCTCTTTCTGCCTAAGCTCTATCGACTCTCACCGCGCCCCTTCCAATTGAAATGAGGTCGCCCGGATCATTGCCCCAAGCAAATCCAGCTTCCATCTGATTCAGTTGGGATTGTTACGCCCCATCTCTTCCTGGAGTTTTTGCAGAAGCTCCGCGCGCTGGTCGCTGCTCAGTTCGCGCTGCAGTTCCTCGAGCGCCAGCGCCACGATGTGGTAGTGATGCGTACCGGAGAATTTTGGATCTTGAGTGACGTCCAGCCAAAGCTTGTGCATGAGTTCCACATCTTGCGGGCGCAGATGCGGATTGTGCGGACCGATGACGTACTCGCGGGCAGTTCCATCTGGAGCATAAATCTCAAGCGTCAAACGCGGACGCGGCTCCGGAATGCGCTCCCAGGCGTCGCCGCTCAATTTCGCCTGCTCGTCGGCACTCAGTTTGTTTGAGAGGCCGCAGACCACGCGAATCGAATCCAGGCGCTGGGCGGTTTCCATGATCACGTCGAAAACGTCCGTGCCTGGCACCACGAGCAGGGAAATCGGTTTGCCTTCTTTTTCAGCCGCGGCAACCGCTGCTGTAAAAAGCTCCTGCTCATAGTGGTCGAAAACCTGGCTCGCATCCATGACCCGGCTTCCGCTGAAAGTGTGCTCGCGATGGTAGAGGCGCGCGCTCATTACGACGACATCCTGCTTGGTCGTATCAGTCATGCTTAACACATGGCGCAGGTAATAAAGATTGCGCGGATCGCGCACCGCAACCAGGATGTTTCCAGGACGCACTCCCATTGCGCCGCTGCCCAGTTCCTGGTTTCCGTAGACGCGAAACTGATCCAGCTGTTCGGGTTTTCCATGCCGCTCTTTGGCGACATGCCGCTCCGATAACGTAAAGATCGTGTAGAAGACCGCGCTGAAAATGACTCCCGCAATAGTCGCCTGGTATTTGGTGAACAGATTGACGGTTGCTGTGATCAACAGCACAGCCGAGATCAGGATCAGGCCCACTGGAATCTCGGTCTTCCCGATCAGCAGATTCCCCGGCACTTTCCACGCGCGGTTTCCCGGCTCGGTATAGCGGAGTACGAGCACCGCGATGGACTTCATCGCAAAGCTCCAGATCACGCCAAAGGCATAAAGCGCGGCCAGCACATAAACATTGCCCAAGCTGGCGAAGATGACCAGCAGCTGCATGAAAACGATAAGATTGATGATGCGGTAGCTGGTGCCGAAGCGGTGGTGCGGTTTCTGAAACCAACTGGTCAGTACGCCATCTTCCGCTACTCGGTTTAATACGCCGTTTGCGCCCACAATCGAGGTATTCTGCGCGCCCGCCAGAATCAGTACTCCCACCAGAACCACGAACGCGTGGAATAAAAGCTTCAGGCTTTCCGGCCCGACCAGGTACATGGCGATTCCGCCGATCAGATTGGCGAAATAGTCGGGCCGCACTTTATCGGGGATGATCATCACTGCGAAAAACGACACCAGCGATGTGAACAGCAGGCTGTAGATGAAAATCACCAGCCCGGTTTTTTCGAGGTTCTTCAGCTTGGGATGCTCAATTTCCCGATTAACCTGCGCCAGGGTCTCCTCGCCGCTCATCGCCAGCACGGAGTGACCGAAGCCAACAAAGACGATGACCCACGTGAGATGGGCGAACCACGTGTGATTCAGCCAGCCAAGGGATTCGCGGTTGAGGGGGACCACGCCGGCATGAAGCGGGTTCGGCGGCAACTGAATCGGCCCGCGCAGCACCGTGATTGTGCACCAGATCAGCAAAATCACCACCATCACGGTCGTGATCGCCATGATCTGCAGCGCTTTCTGGCTGGATTCGTGCATGCCCTGCGTGTTCTTCCACCAGAAATAGATCGCCACGACAATGGCCAGAGCGGCGGCAAAGTAGTTATCAGAGAAATGCAGCGGATGGTGCACATACACCGCCATATCTTTGATAAATCCGGCGAGATATTGCCCGGCGGAAACCGCGCTGATCGGGCCGGTCAGCACGTAATCGAAAAGCAGCGCCGAGACGGAAAACTTCGCCAGGGTCCCGCCCATGGCCTCTTTCACCACGCGGTAAACGCCGCCGCGCACGAACATGCTGCTGGACTCGATATAGAGTGCCCGCACGCAGTAGCTGAACAGCATCACCGCGAGAATGAACCATGGGGCGCTTTTGCCGATGACCTTCTCGGCATCGCCGCCCGCGTAGTAAGCGGAGGAAGCCAGGTCGGACAGAACGATCGCCGAGGCGCGCCAAAAAGAAATGAAGGTCAGCATCACCGTGGTGGCGACGAAGACCTTTATGACTGGCTTGGAGCTTTCAACCGGTGTAGCCATTATTCAAACACGTCATTCTCGTGAGCGTGCGGTGGAGTTCGCGGCAAACGTTCAAGATAGCACAGCGGTCAGGCTTTGGTGGCTGGGCTTAGGGACTCGGATTAGGAAGAGCAGCATCGGTG
Source organism: Candidatus Sulfotelmatobacter sp. (assembly GCA_030041415.1). GTDB lineage: Bacteria > Acidobacteriota > Terriglobia > Terriglobales > Acidobacteriaceae > Sulfotelmatobacter. The sequence continues at coordinate 3,085 of JASHNX010000151.1, read as the reverse complement.
GGCAAATTCGGCTTGCTGGCGGTGGGCTTGGGCGCCAGATACGAGTGCGTGATGCGGTCGTGCCAACACAGGGCGTCTTCGTCAAGAAACACCCATGTATATCCCATTCCGAGAGACAGTGCCGAAAGAAAGGAAGCGAGAACGCGCCAGCGCCGCAAGCGGCGGTTGGCGGTTTTTCCATCGAAGCGTGAAAGCTGCAGCCGAGCTAATCGCAGGCCCGGCGTCGTGCCCGAGTAAACGATCAACAGGTATTGATACGCGGACCAGAACAAAGCCCCTAACCCGCCCGCCATTTCAATCAACTGCAATCGCGGCGGGCGAAGCGCCGTCATTTTCCAGAAAATAAAAGCAAAGGCAAAGCCGGCGGCCGACACGAGAATTGCGTCCATCGCGGCAGCGAAAATCCTGCGCCCCAGTGATGCGCTTTGCAGTGGGAAATCAATGCCTGGTCGGCGTTCGACCTCCACCGGCTTCGCCGGCTCAATCGTAATTCCTCCGAGCGCTGGAGGAGGAGGAACAAATTCCGGTACATCGAGTATTCGCGGCGACGTGATTACCGGTTCGGCCAACTCGTCCGCCGGCCGCACCGGAGGAGACCAACTGCGGGGAAATTCGATGATCTTGGCGGTCGGCTGGGTGGACTGGGATGAAGGTTGCGCCTCTGCGCCGGTCGAAGCTGCATTCGATGTCTGGGCCAAGTCCGGCTCTGGGTTACTCCGAGCGAACTGATCGAGCGCCAGAGCGCTGTTCGACGCCTGGGTCAGAACCCCCTGAACAATGCCCGGATCTAATGAACTGGTCCTCGCTGCGTCCTGTGAGTGGGTGTCTTCGCTTGTCCTATCCGCGTTCTGCTCGAACTGCAAGCTCAATGAAGGGTAGCGTGGAGGCCGTGGCTTGCGCCGCGTGTGGTAACGGTTTAACCGAGCGGCGATCTCCTGCCGCCAGTCCGCTCCAGTCGAATCGTTTTCCTGTAGTTCGTGTGCCTGGGAGTTCTGCAAATCGCAGGGACTTTCCGCAGCTGCGCCAGGCGCAGTCGTTATTTCCTGCTCAACCGATTTCGAACCGCTGGAGCAACGGCAGATTTCACCACAAACGGGACAAGACATGAATCACAATCTTCAATGGAATACTGCAACCGCACTAACCAGCAGGCATCGGATAACCATCGCAAGCTCTCCGGAATCCAAGCTGGTTAGCAGCTTTGCCTCGCAAGGTGCAGCCGTGCTAACGTCACGACGGCTGCTGCCGTGCAAACACTCCGGGCGCTTTACCTTGCGCTCGAGAATATCCGGATGCGAATGATCTTGTTCCGATGACTGGTCGCAACAGATTCCTTATCACGGCTGCTGTGCTTTGTCATCTGCTAGTAGCGCTTCCCTTAGTTACCAGCCAGTTGCCGCCTGAAAATCCCGCTTCCAAAAGCGAACAAGATCCCACAAAGCAAACCAAGCCGGATGTTGAAGACACTCCCTGCGCCAAAGCGGCCGCGGCACAAAGAGAAAAGGCAAACGTCGAAACCATCTGCGCCATCCAGCAGGAGGAACAAGGCCCAATCTACAAATTGCATGGCGCAGTCGAGATTTATTACGGAACCTACATCGTGCGCGCCGACGACGCCACCTACAACTCCGACACGAAAGAAGTCACAGCGCAGGGGCACCTCGCCCTCGACGGCGGCCCGAACGATGATCACATCCGCGCCTCGCACGGCAACTACAATTTGGAGCTCGAAACCGGGAAATTTTATGACGTCACCGGCACCACCGGGATTCGCTTTCGCGCCAACAAGGTCCTTCTGACTTCTAGCTCACCCTTCGCCTTTACTGGGAAGCGAGTGGAGAAAGTGAGCGAAGATCGTTACCTGGTCTACGACGGCACGATTACGACCTGCGAGCTGCCCCATCCCAAATGGGAGTTCGATGCCCGCAAGGTAAGCGTTGAGGTTGGTGGCAATGCGGAAATCTACCGCAGTGCGTTTCTCCTGCATGGCTTGCCGGTTCTCTATTTTCCTTACGTGACCCATCCCGTTGAGAAGGAAGCCCGGCAATCGGGATTCTTGATGCCCACTGCCGGCCACTCCTCGAGCTACGGCTACACCTTCGGTGATGCCTATTATTGGGCGATTAATCGCATGATGGATGCGACCATCGGTGGCGAGTACATGTCGCTGCGCGGCGGCTCGCAGCGTGGAGAGTTTCGCCTTCGTCCCAGCGAGACCTCCTATGTGGATCTTAATTATTTTGGCGTGATCGACCGCGGCATCGGCACGCCTCCGGTCCCGGAGGGCGGCGAGAACGTTCGTCTCGACGCGGCGGGTAATCTTGACGGATTTCGCGCCGTTACCAGCATCGACTACCTTACTTCTTATCTTTTCCGGCTGGCTTTCAACGAGGTTTTCAGCCAGGCAGTGTACTCCGAGGTGAAATCGGACGCCTTCCTCTCAAAATCCACGGACGGCTTCAACATTAACGGCTTTGCCGAGCGCTACCAGAACTTCCTGAGCACGACGCCAGGGCAAGTGATCACGATTCTGCACACTCCCAGCTTCGACACGTCAAGCGTCGACCATCCTCTCGGCCGTTCGCCTTTCTATTGGTCGTTCGACGAATCCGCCACCGGGCTTTCGCGCAGCGAACCATCCCAATGCGCGACCATCGGCACGACTCAATCCTGTACATTGCCGTTCCGCACGGCGACCCTGGTGGGCCGATTCGATCTCAACCCCCGTATCTCCCTGCCCGTTCTCTTTCGAGGATGGTCGCTGCGTCCGGAACTGACCCTGCACGAAACCTATTACACCCAAAGGCTGGTTGGTGAAAGCGGAGCCAATCCCGGCACGGCAGTCAGCGACGACATTAACCGGCGAGCGCTGGAAACGGCAGTACAACTTCGTCCGCCGCCGCTCGAGCGGGTTTTCGACAAACAGTTTCTCGGAAGAAAATGGAAGCATGTGATCGAACCCAAGATCACCTATCGCTACGTGACGGGCGTCAACAACTACCCCAGCATTCTGAAGTTCGACGAGCGCGATATTCTCTCCGATACCAACGAAGTCGAATATGGCATCGTGAGCCGCCTTTATGCG
>JASHNX010000150.1 GCA_030041415.1 Candidatus Sulfotelmatobacter sp. | reverse complement strand
CTCCGCTTACGAACCTCGCCGTTGTCTCGGGCAGTTCCGGTCAGCATCCGTCGAATTTCGTAGCAGAGTCAGAATGCGAAATTGCTGCCTAAGCCACTCAATAACTAAACAAACTGATGCTATTGTTCTGCTCCGGCTCAGGCTGCCCTTCGTAGTTTCCAAAAACCGTGGTGGAAGTGAGTGAGGTATACAGCCGGCTAGGCCCGGTGGCTCCATTCCCGCGCGCGACCACTCCCGTCACTGGCTGGCCGTTAAAAAAGCCCAGGCTTTGCGGGTCGCCGTCGAGCGGATCGAAGATTGTCGTAACCAGCTGCGCTGTTCCCACGGTCGTTCGGCCCGGCATGATTTGGTTTCGAAGCACTCTGGTTTCGTGATTGAATGGGTCGCCGTCGGTGCTTAGATAGGCCAAGTTGATGATGCCCTTTGAAGAATCGGCAGTGATGGACTCATAAAAGTGGTGCCCGGGGTTGTTGTCGATCGAAACAGGAGTGGACCAGGTATTCCCTCCGTCCGTCGAGAAGGTCATAACGATTTCGGCAGTCATGCAGATAGAGAAAGACACATTCGCGCAATCTCCGTAGATCAGAAAGGTAGTGAACTTGCCCCCGCTTTCCGCGCGAGTTGCGTGTTTGGGAGTAGTCTGCACAGTTTGCTCCACCCCGATCAACGGAAACGTCACAGCGAGGCTGGAAAAGGGCACCGCCACGTTCTGCGCCAGCACGGGAGTGCCGCAGACAGGCGGATTCGGTGCGCCAGCCGGCGTACAGGTGGCGAAAAAGATGCTGTCGGTCCCGTCGGTGTTCGTAACCACGTAGGAAAGGGTGATCACGCCATCAGTGCGTACTTTCATGAACGGATCACTGATTGCCGGAAAGGCTGGGCTAACTGCAACAGGGTTGCTGGTGCAGTTCAGCGTGCTGGTGCAGGCCACCAGCAAAATCTGGGTGGTCTGGGTCGAGAAAAGGAATTGCAGGTTCGCCACGTAAAGGTCTCCGGCGCCAGTACCGGTGCTGCGCTCATCGACCGCAATTTGCGGCTCGTCAGAGACTGCGTTGAAGCTGGGCTGCGGGAAAAGCAGGACCGGCGGAGTTGCACCCCAGCACGAAGTGGCTTGTTCCTGCGTGTGCGTACCGTTGGGACAAGCAGTCGTGCTCAGCAGATTGGACGCAGTCGCTTTAAATAGTCCAACCCCGCCCGTGCCTGCGAAACGGATATCCGCCATGTAGACCACATCGCGCACCGGGTCTGCGGCCACGACCGTTCCTCCAGCACCCATCTCGGTATTGCCGTTCGAGGCAAAGGTCGGCAGGCCGCCCTCAAATTGAACGCTGCAGTCGGCGGTCGTGGAGCGATGCACGTAGTAGCCGCTCACGTTCCCGTCCCAATTCACGGGCGGTGCCAGGTTTCCGCGCCAATCATTGCCGGCCTGCACAATCAAGTCTTCATTGGGGCCAACGCGGCCAAAGAGGAAGTCGGCAAAAGTCGCACTCTGCGGCACGGCATTGGCGCGCGGCTCCAGGTTGAACCGTGTACCTGCGGAGGTGCTGCAGGACGCGGTGGCGGGCGGGTTGGCCGAATCCGCATGGCTCATAGCCGCGGCCTGGAGCCACGCCTCTGGAACGTGGGTCGTCTTCGACGGTTCCCCAAAAGCGGCAATTGCGGCCTGCGCAAGGGGATGGTGCGTCGCCAGCAGATACGCCCTGCCCTCCTCAGACGCCAGAAACAGCAGTTCAGGCGAAGGCCTTCTACGGAAGCCCTGGAACGCTTTAGGGAGCGTCAAAGCTTGACTTGAAGGTGTCGAAAGCCGCTGCCCGGCCGCTCTAGGCACGGCGAATACGCCGGTAAGAAAAACCAAGCACATGATCGCGATAACGTTTGCCCGATCTGACCTCATTCCAATTCTCCTTATATGATCGAATCGTACGATCGAATTCCACACCACTTAATATTCGAAAAGTCCCAGGTGGTTATTCATATCCGGACTTGATATTCCGTTGTAGGTTCCGAACACGCTGTTCCAGGTGAAACCCACGTATGCATGGCTCTGGCTGGTGGTTCCGGTACCGGCAGCTGCCACTCCCAGGCGGTCGCCGAAGGTTGCTTGGTTATCTCCGTTGACCGTAAAGTTAGGCTGGTTCCAATCCGGCACGGATGTGACCTGGACATCGGCAAAGCCCGAAGTCAAGGCTTGAGTGCTGGAAACCGTCGTCGAGCCTGCCGGAATCTGTGCCAGGAAAACTTGCGGCCGCTGTATGAAAGGATCATTTTCCGTCGAGTAGTAGGCAATGCTGACCACCCCGGTAGAGGCGTCTACAGCCGGTTGCCCGAAGAACTGCTGCCCTTTGCTGGTGGAGACCGGGGTAATCGGTGACCAGGTGGCGCCGCCATCGTTGGAAGTGGTCATCACCACCTCGAGCTTTGGGCAAAAGGGCACGCCCAGACCTTGCTGCTGAACCACCGGGGCCACACAGCGGTCCCACACGACGAACGTGGTTACGGTCTTTCCGTCGCTCTCCAGGCGGTTCGCATGCTTGGGAATCGTGTCCCCTAACAGCGGCACATCTCCGATGAGCGTAGCAAAGATCGGTTGCTCTTCCGTGGTGATCAGTATTGGCGCGCTGCAGGTCGGAGCTGTTGGCGCGCCGTTGGGTGTGCAATTGACCAACTCAATCTTCTCCGGATTGACGCCGCCAATTCCCACCGGAAAGTTGGTGGCGCGGAAAGTAACGGTAATGCCGCCGTCGGGGCGCACCTGCACCCACCCAAAATCCATGAATGGGTTGGATTCATCGATTCCGCTGATCTCAATCGACGTCGAGCAACTGTTGAGCGCGTTGGTACAGGCGGTGAGGAAAACGCTGGAATTTGGAATTGGAGTGTCCTGCGTAACCACCGTGTAGACGTCGCCGGCTCCAACCCCCGTAGTGCGCTGATCCACTGCAATGGTCGGATGGAACAGACCAATATTCGACCCCCCTGCGGCGATGTCGTTCACGGTGCCTGCCGGCCAGCAGGGGTTGGTGTTGGATTCCGTTCCGCTGGGACAATCGGCGGAGTTAAGCAAGGTGGCGGCGGTTGTACGATTGATGCCGACTGCGGAGTCTTCCGTGTTCACTCCAAACCGCACGTCGACATAGAAGAATGCACTCTGCGCCGGATCGGCAACCAGGCTGGGCTGCCCGTTCGGTATGAAACTGTCTCCGTCGGCGCCGATCACGGGGATTGCGCCTTCGAAATCCGGCGCGCAATCGGCAGTGGAGCGCTGTACGTAGAAGCCATCGACGAAACGGTCATCATTGGCCGCTTCCACTACGAGGTCGATGCCGCTCGCCGCGCCATTGAGCAAAAAGCCGACGGAGTGCCCCGCCTGAACCACCGCATTTGGTCGCGGCTCGAGGTTGAAAAGGCTGCCGTTCACGGCGTTGCAACCCACAGTGCCGGCGGTCGCGGGTAGGTATGAGATGAGCAACACTAAGAGCAGAGAACTTCCAAGCAAAATTTTGCGTGTATCCACGGTTTTCGATCTCCTCTGACTGTGCCTGGGTTATGAAACTTTCTGGGATGCGGTGCCGACAACCACGTGGCTAACGTGATGACGACTGAAGGTATGATTCAGCAAGACGTGCGAACTCCACAGACCATCTTGTAAAATTATTGTCAAGAGTTAGCGTTTCACTCCGCCACCTCGAGTGCCCCGGAGCTATTTCGCGGCACAAACGCCTTTCATTGACTCGCCAAAGATGGCTCCGTAAGATGAAGCGACCCCAGAACCCGCCATCTCCCGAATGATCGGGCAAACCATCTCGCATTACCGTATCGTCGAGAAGTTAGGCGGCGGGGGGATGGGTGTCGTCTACAAAGCCGAGGACACGTTGCTTGGGCGTTTTGTCGCCCTCAAATTCCTGCCCGATGAACTATCACAAGATCCGCAAGCACTGGAGCGGTTTCGCCGGGAGGCGCGGGCCGCTTCAGCTCTGAATCATCCTAATATTTGCACCATCTACGAAATCGGCAAACACGGCGAGCAGTCGTTCATTGCGATGGAGTATCTCGACGGTGTAACGCTCAAGCATCTGATTGCGGACAAGCCGTTAGAGAACGAAACTGTGCTTTCGCTTGCCATCGAGATCGCTGACGGCTTGGACGCGGCGCATTCCCAGGGCATTATCCACCGCGACATCAAGCCCGCCAATATCTTTGTGACCAAGCGCGGACGATCGAAGATTCTGGATTTTGGTCTGGCTAAGGTCACGCCCGCAACCGGTTCTTCCAACCAGGTTGCATCGGCGAACACGATGGCCACGATGGACGAACAACACCTCACCAGTCCGGGTTCCGCGCTCGGCACCGTCGCCTATATGTCGCCGGAGCAAGTACGTGCGAAAGAACTGGACGCCAGGAGCGACCTGTTCTCATTTGGCGCCGTCCTTTATGAGATGGCCACCGGGCAGTTGCCCTTCCGAGGCGAAAGCCCGGGAGTCATCTTTAAGGCCATTCTGGACGCGTCTCCCACGTCCGCAGTGCGGCTTAATCCCAATGTGGCGCCCAAGCTGGAAGAGATTATCCATAAAGCACTGGAGAAGGATCGGAATCTGCGTTACCAGCACGCGGGCGATATGCGAGCAGATTTGCAACGGTTGAAACGTGACACGGAATCGGGCACTCGTCTCGAAGCCTCCACAAAGCAGCGTAGGGCCCCTCGCTTCAAAGTGCAGCTCGGGCTGGCGTCGGCATTGATCGTGTTGGTCCTGGCGTTCGGCGGCTACCGCTGGTTGCACGAGCGTTCCGCAGCCACTCCGGTAAGCATTGCTAGCCGGCCCTCGATCGCTGTTCTGCCGTTACAGAATCTCAGTGCCGAGAGCGACAGCAGCTACTTCAGTGACGGCATGACCGACGAGATCACCACGAAGCTCTCGAAAATCCAGGGGATTAACATTGCTTCCCACGCGGCTGTCGTGGCTGCAAAGGGGGGTCCAACGGAGATCGGCAAAGCTCTCGGGGTGCGATACGTCCTTGAGGGATCGGTACGGAAGGCCGGAGATGAAGTTCGGGTGAACGTCCACCTCATCGACGCCAACAGCGGTTTCCAGGTCTGGGCGGATGATTTCACCGGCGAGATGAAAGATGTATTCTCGCTGCAGGAGCAGACGGCGCTGAAGATCGCGCAGTCACTGAATCTGAAGCTCACGCCGCAGGAACAGCAGGCAATTCAGAAACGGTATACGCAGAATCCGCAGGCGTATGACGCATACCTGCGTGGATCCGCATTGGTGGCTTCCTTTGACCAGCGCGAGTCCTTGGAGACGGCGCGCAAAAACTTCGAACTGGCGCTGCGCTTAGACCCTGACTATGCTCCGGCAATCGCCGGGTTGGCGTGGGTGGAAGGTCAGATATACCGGAATCTGGACACCAACCCGGAACACCTTCTACGAGCCGAGAATTACGCCCGGCGTGCGCTTGCGGTTGATCCTAACCTCTCGGAAGCGCACGTTGCCATGGGCACCGTTTATTCCGACAAGTATGACTATGTGTCTGCCGCCCGCGAATATCGCACTGCGGCTGATCTGGACCCGAACAGCGGCTATGCCTCCGACCAACTCTCATGGGCGCTCGGCTACCAACAGCCGCCGGACGCCATCGGAGCGGAAGCAGCCGCGCGAAAAGCCATTCGTCTGCAGTCGTCTCTTTACCCCGCTTACTACCACCTGGGGCGTGCGCTCTTGCTGCAAAAGCGTTACGACGAGGCGCTCGCGGCCTTTGAACAAATGCGCCAGATCAATCGAGGCGCGAACAGCGCAGACTTGGGCGTCGGCCAGGTGTACCTAGCGCAGGGCGAGTACGACAAGGCAGTGAAGGCGTTGACTGCAAACTTTAAACCTTCCGGCGTCACATACTACTGGCTGGGTGCCGCATATGCCGCAAAAGGCGATCGCAGTGAGGCGCTCGACACTATGCAGAAAGCGTTTCAAAACGGGTTCGCTGACTTTCCCGCCATTGACAACAGCCCGTACTTCGCATCCCTTAAGTCGGATCCACGCTTCCAGCAATTGATTCTCGAATACAAGAAGTAAACGGCGTCAAGCCTCTGCATGCGTCCGCAGGCATCGTGCCAAGGTCGAGCAGGCAGAAGTCCTGCTCGGCCACGTATTGGGCGCCAGAGTTCCCGCTGCTCACTTGGCCGTACTGTGTACCCACATCGAGGTATCCCGCAGTAGGCGGTTCGTTAAAAAGAAAAATCCTCCTTTCCCCAGATGCGCTGAGTAAGAGCACCTCGGCATACTGTTTCTCAAAAAGCGGATGTGACAAATAAGGTGACAACATGAATCCGATGAAACAAAATTCGTGGCGATCGGAGAGGATAGTAATTAGCTGCGCCCTCTTGGTCTGTATGACAGTTTTCACGGGCTGTGGTGGCTCGTTCTTTGTTGATCCAACACTTACCGGCATTCAGCTCAGCCCCGCGAACCCATTTGTGCAATCGGGGCGAACGCAGCAAATGAAGGCCATTGCCACCTACAGCGACGGCACCAGCAAGATCGTCACTGGCAGCGCGAATTGGACGAGCAATGACGCAAAGGTTGCTAACGTGAGCGCCAGCGGCATGCTATCTGGACTGATTACGGGCTCCGCAACGATTTCAGTTTTCTACCAGTCCGTTACCGGGAGCACGCGGGTTACGGTGTCGGCGGCACCTTTAACCTCGATTGAAGTTTCTCCGGCAACCGCGAGTGTGCGTGCAGGTCAAACACTTCGATATACAGCAACCGGTACATTTCTAGGAGGTGCAACGCAGAACGTGACAGGGAACGTCGTCTGGACTGCGTCCGATACGAGTGTGGCCACGGTGTCCGGAGGCGTGGCTACGACGAAATCTGTTCCCGCAATAAGACAGACACAAATCTACGCCAGCTCAGGCAGCACGCGAAGCGAGCCGGTGATTCTGGTTGTGTATCCACAATGAATTTTCACCGCGGTTCGACACGGGCTTGCGAGTTCCATGTGTGCGGATTCCAGCAGCATTGGTCGCGTCCGGTTTCAGTCGGGCGATCGACATGACGTTACCGAACGAGTAGCTATGGAATCAGAGTAAAAGACAGAAGCAGCATGAACTTTCTCATTCCCGAACGGATCGCCTCGAACCCGCACCATCACCCATTGGAAGCTTCCGTAGACGGTTGACAGTGAAGAGAATCAATGATTTGCTGAGAGCGTAGCCGCGCTCTCAAAATCCGCCGGTACTTGGTACCTTGGGGGTTCGACTCCCCTCCCGGCACCAGCTTAATTTGCGGAAGCAAAAAATGAACCACTTTAGAAACGTGATTGCTCTGACTGCGCTTTCAGTGAGCGCGGCCATGATCGGGCCTTGGCAAATCTCCGCCGATAGTCCGCCGAAGGCCGGAAATGTAAACGAAACCCGACTTGACGCCGAGGCATCCGAAGGCGGGAACTGGCTGCTGAATGGGCGTACCTTCGACGAGGGACACTTCAGTCCGCTGAAACAGATCACCGATCAAAATGTCAGTGGGTTGAGCCTCGCGTGGTACATGGACGTTGACAGCGCAGTGGGGATCGTGTCGGAACCGATCGTAGTCGACGGAGTCGCGTACATCAGCGCCCCGCAGTCGAGGGTCTATGCGATCGAGGCCGCGACGGGGAAGTTGATTTGGAAATTTGATCCAAAAGTGCGGCTCGATCAGGCGCTTAACGGATCGTACTCTGCTCGCACGAACGCCGGAGTTGCGGTGTGGGAGGGAAAGGTTTTTGTTGGAACTGGCGACTGCCGGCTGGTTGCCGTCGATGCCGTGGCCGGTAAACTACTCTGGGAAGCCCAAGTGTGCGAGCCAACCCAGACCGGGATCACCAACGCTCCGCACGTAGCAAAGGGCAAAGTCTTCATCGGCTACAACGGCTCGGATGACGGCGTCCGCGGGTCGATTGTCGCCTACGATGCCGCGACCGGAAAAGAACTCTGGCGGTTCTGGACGGTTCCGGGCGATCCGAAGAAGCCATTTGAATCGCCGGCGCTGCGCGACATTGCCGCAAGGACCTGGCCTGCTGGGGATGCCTGGCGCATGGGCGGAGGCGATGTCTGGACCGCGATCACCTACGATCCGGTTACTGATTATGTGATTTTCGGAACCGCAGGCGCGGGCGCAGACTACGGCGAGTTGTCGGCAATCCGTGCCAAGGGAGACAAACTTTTTGCTGGCTGCATTGTCGCGGTCAAGGCGGATACCGGCGAGTACGTATGGCACTACCAGACCAGTTCGCCCGGAATGCAAACGGAAAACAATCACATTGTGATCGCCGATCTCGTGATCGATGGCGAGAAGCGGCACGTCGCCATGACCGTTCCGAAGAACGGTTTCTATTACATCCTCGATGCGCAGACCGGAAAGCTGGTTTCAGGCAAGCCCATCGTGAAGGTGAACTGGGCGACCTCGATCGATACGAACACGGGCAAAGCAGTCGAAGTGCCGGTTTCGCAGGGCGGCGGCAAACAGTGGACCGTTCACAATTGGTGGCCGATGAGCTACGACTCGATCACCGGCCTGGTTTACATTCCAGCGACGGACCGCAAGCCAGCGTCGCATGCCAAAGTCGAAACCGGGGAGTGGATGCAGCAAACTGAAGGCCGTCTCATCGCATGGGATCCCGTCAACCAATCGGCACGCTGGTCGGTCGAAGAGGAAATTGCGACCAACGGCGGCGTGTTGTCGACCGCAGGAAATCTTGTATTTCAAGGCCAGGGTTCGGGCGAGTTCGCAGCCTACGCGGCGGATTCGGGAAAGAAAGTTTGGTCCATCGATACCGGCTCGGCGATCGAATCCATTCCGGTCACCTACACCGTGAACGGCGAGCAGTATGTGCTGTTGCCAGTAGGGTGGGGATCGGGATCGCGGTTGTTTGCCCCGGCTTGGACGATGGCCACGCCGCGATCGAAGCGCGGACCTTCACGCATTTTGGCATTCAAGCTGGGCGGCAATGTTCCGTTCCCAACTCCGCCCGATATTGTGCCGCCCGTGCCAAAGCCGCCCGCCCAGCGCTGGAACTCCGCAATGATTCAGGAGGGCGCGAAGCTCTACAGTACGTATTATTGCGACGGCTGCCATTCCCCCGGGCTCGATGGCAGCGGCGCCTGGGTGCTGAACGGCGCAATTCCCGACCTGCGTTACGCTCCGCCGGAAGTGCACGAGGCGTGGTACAGCATTGTGCTGGAGGGCACGCATTGGGTAAACGGTATGCCGGGATTTGCCGATCCACCCAAATTTGCTTTCCCGCATCTGCGCATGACGACCAAACAGGCAGACGCGATTCATGCATACGTGATCGATGGCGCCTGGAAGGCGTATCAGGGAGAACACAACGCTGCGTCTGCAACGCCGGCGCACAAGAAATAATTGGTTCTCGCACCATTCTTGAGTAAACGCCCTTCGTGCCATCGAAGCCTTTCGCCTGCGCTCCAGCCTCGCATTCTGCAGCTAGGGTTGAAACCCATCTTCTAGATCCGGACCTGACGGAATTTCCGAAAGTAGTCCAAACAAAAAAACGTCCCAGACCCAAGATCTGGAACGTAATTTTTGAGCAGCACTTTTTGAACATCCCCGAATGTTCTCATCGCTGCTCGAGAACCAGCGTAGATTCAACGACGCAAGAAATAAATGGCCCGTGTGTGCCGCGAAGAACCACGTCCGGGCCATTATGTCGGAAGAGCAACCTGCGATTCAGATCAGGGTTTGGCCGTGTGTATATTCAGTACGTAGCCCTTCAACCCGGGGTCGAACAAGAGAGACCAATACAGATTTCTCCGGGCGGCTTGCAAACTTTGACTTAAAAGCTCGCGGGCCGGAACTGCGTCTCCACCGATCTTCACGGTGGTGTATGCCACAAGCGCTTTTGGCCATATACCAACAGAAACGGTCGTGTGATTCTGCACTGTGAGCATGTGGCAAAGCAGATTGACGGAATCGGCGATCGTTCTCTGTCGAACTGGCACAGCCAAGAGCGTGTCGAGAAGGGGATGCAGCGGAGACAATGTGTTAGTCCCGCTGCGGTCGGATGTGCCCACAACATTCAAGCGTCCTTGGGTAGTGTGTAACTCAAATCGGCCGGGATTCGAAGTCTGGTTGTAGGCGTCCACGATCAGTTGCAGAGTTTGATCCTGGCGCGGAGGGTGACCGGGAAATTCGACATCGAAGTTTCCGCCAGCTGGAAGTAGCAATTGTGATGGGTCGTCATGCTTTTCGACGATGTCGAAACTTGAGGTGTACGGCGGATCCTCGTAGTTAATCACCCATCCATATTTTCGCCGGAGAGCGTCGAGCGTCTGGAGCAAAGGCCTGGGGCTATTCGCCGTGATGTGAACTAATTCGGATGTTTCTGTGATCGATGCCTGCCGGAGGTAAGGATCATCTCTCCGAGCAGCAGTCTGCGCGAATCCTGGCGATAGAAAAATCGCACACATAAGTGCGGCACGGTATATGGGGTGTATCACGTCCATCGGGTTGCAACGGGATTCAGCCGACAAATCAACTTCGCGTACAGCGGCCGATTCTACCCCTGGATCTGAAATGTGAGCCCTAAACTTTGAGGCTAATGCGTTCGGAGTTTTGCCAGAAGCCCGGAGGTGGAGTATAAGATCGGCGAATTTTTTGGTTAAGGAGAATCTTTCGATATGGAGACCCAGTCGATTGCCGCCGATGAAGCCGAACAACAATGGATCGCCAAATACAGACGGGCCATCGAAGCCAACATTCCGGTTCCGCACTCGCGAAGTTGGCTCCTCTCGAACCCCATTATGAACACACTTGGGAAAGCGCTGTCGAGCATCGGAGGAAGGATTGAGCAGTGCGTTCACAGGGCAATCTCGGAACACCGAACTGGTCCCAAGCACCGTGCCATGCAAATCGGTCACGCCAAGCTACGCCCACGCACAGTGAACCATGCCGCTGATAATTGGCAAATCCGCGCGTGAGAAAGAAATCTAAATCCCGTGTGGAAGCGATGACGACTGCGCGCGGGAGTGGGATCATCCTATTGGGTTACTCTTCTCATGCTGGCCCGAAGGGGCTAATTCATTTGGGCTAAGGTAAGAATTCCACCACTTTCCTATTGACACCAAATTCTAGTGTGGCAGAATTCTGCGCATCGATTCATTAACTGTTCCTCCCCCGGGGAACGTGCGGCGGTGTTTTCCACTTTCCCCCGGGAAAAATACCTGCCTGTTGCGATCAACTGAAATTGGAAAATTTGCTCGGCAGTGAAGACAACGCTTAAAAGAACAAGCGGCTAACGGAAGCTGCGCCGAGCAACGGGACCCCGTAAAGGCTGAATAGAAGTAAAGGTAGATTGCTGCGTCGCGAACGATGTGCGACGGAGACAGGACTTTGCGCGAAAAAAGGGGACCAAAGTGCATACAGATTCGACCGCACCAGGGCTGATAGTAACTGACGCCTCGTTGGCCGTGGTCGCTTTTAACGGCGAGGCTCTTCAGATTCTGACTTATCCGGCTCAGCCGTCGGAGATTCACCACCTCGGCAACTGGCTGTCAAACAAGATTCGCAGCGATCTCGCCCGGCGTCAATCTCCGCCCCGATTTGTGGAGGAATTTCGTTCCGCAAAAAGGAAATATTTTTGTCGCTCGTTTTTGCTCGACCTGAAAGCAAACAACGGGAACGGGTCGTCTTCGGGAAGCGGATGGCAGATCGTCATGCTGGAACGCAGAAGTACCGACACCGTCAAGCTTACGCAGATTTCGGAGCGTTTCGGTTTGACTACTCGGGAGCTGGAAACCGTGCGGCACCTTCTGAAGGGATACACCAGCAAGGAAATCGCCCAGCGCATGGAAATCAGCCCGAATACCGTAAAAGCATTTCTGCGGCTGGTAATGGTGAAGATGAACGTCTCGACGAGATCGGGAATTATTGGCCAGATCGTGGGTGCAGGAAACTGAAATGAGAGCCCGGGCCGGGTTAGTGAGATCGAATTAGTACAGATTGAATAGTACAGAGTGGATAGTACGTATGGAGACTTGTGAGTTTGTGGTTTGCCGCTAGAGTACAGAGCGCGCCATTCGCCAAGTTCACCTCCCCAGCTTGGCAGCGTAACTCTGTCAGGAGAATAATCACAATGACAAAAACTTCAGTGTTTGTAGTGTGTACATTGGTGCTCGCTCTTTGTACATCGTCCTTGTGGGCTGCCGCCACCACGCCCCCAGCCGATGTTCTGAAGGTCGATTATTTTTCCAATGCGAATACCAGCGGCGCACCGGATGGAACGGTTCGCATCGACAACCCGGGAACATCCGGCGGGTCTTTGTGTGCCGCTATCTTTGTGTTTGACGTGAATGAGGAGATGTCCGAGTGCTGCAGTTGCTACGTTAGCCCCGACGGTTTGCGGACTCTTTCGGTAGATGCCGACCTGACCAGCAACCCGCTAACGGGAACCAGCTTGACCGGTGGCGTAATCAAAATCGTTTCCACGATTGCAGGTCCCGATAAAAGCTGCCCATCGCCAACCAGTTCCGCGAATCTGGTTCCGACCCCTGCGGTAAGGGCTTGGGCTACGCACATTCAAAACACCAGCTACACAATCACTGAGACGGCCTCGCAAGATGCCACCCTCAGCTCAACCGAAGAAGGCAATCTCGCGTCGGAGTGCCGTTCCATCCACAACGTTGGCAGCGGCTCCGGCATCTGCTCTTGCGGAACGGGAGACTAGCTTTCAACCGGCGGGGGCTCGCTATGAGCCCTCGCAGTTTCATTGAGTTCATTCGCAAGCAAAAATAAGCGGGACTGTCACAGACCGCAACTTTATTGCATGAGATTGGGGGAGATTATGTCAGTTTCCAAAATGGTTCTGGGGTTGACCGTGGCGCTTGCATTTATCGCAGTGAGGCGGAGCGCCGCTCAGAATAATAGCGACGACAGCGCGGTGGCCAATGTTGGAGGCGTGAAAATAACGATGTCTGATCTGGAACAGGAAGAGTCTGCGAAACTTCTTGCTGCTCGCTATCAGTACTATCAAGTCGAAACGAAGGCATTAAACGACCTCATCGACAAAAAACTACTCGAGCAGAAGGCGGCCAGCGAGCACCTGACGGTCGCCCAGCTCCTCGACCGGGAAGTCAACTCGAAGATGAAAGATCCTACTGAGGATCAGATGAAGGTCTATTACGAAGGGGTGGAGACCGATCAGCCCTACGAAGTCGTACGGGAAAAGATTCTCGAAAAGATCCGTCAACTGCGGGCCGAAAAAGCCAAGACTGCATATATTCAAACCTTACGCACAGAATCGACCGTGTACATCGTTCTCGCTCCCCCCAGTGCGACATTGGAAGCAGCGAACCCGCAGATGACGCGAGGACCGGAGAACGCACAGGTCACCCTCGTTGAGTTCGCTGACTATGAGTGCCCCTATTGCCAGAAGGTCGCTTCTGATGTGAAAAAACTGGCCTCGGACTATAGCGGCAAGGTCTCATTCGCATTTAAAGATTTTCCCCTTCCGATGCATGCACGCGCGGAGAAGGCTGCGGAAGCGGCACGGTGTGCGAGTGAGCAGAATGAGTTCTGGGAGTTTCATGACGAACTATTCCGCAGCAAGGAACTCGATGTCGATCAACTCAAAGCCCAAGCAAGAGCTTTGAAGCTGGATTCCGGAAAGTTCGATAAATGCTTGGACTCGGGAGAAGCAGCCGCCGCGGTTGATCGGGACCGAAAAGAAGGCACTCGCCTCGGGATCAACGGCACTCCGAGCTTCTTCATCAATGGGCACTTCATGAGTGGTGCTTTGGACTATGCGACTTTGCGCCAGGTGATTGAGCAGCAATTAGCAGCGACGTCGCAAACAGTCGCCAGCGCAGGAAAGTAAGAGAAGATCTCCCCCGAACGCCGAAGGCGTTGAGCCGGAGACACGGTGGGTTGTCTCCGGCTTTTTTATTTATTCGGTCGTTTTTCCCCGCAGGTTGTGCTTACCGTCCCTCATAGCAGCCGAGGTCAATCTTCCCCGACTTGATGCGCGGTGACCCGTCGAGATCATGTTCGCCTACAGGCAGGTTCTCGATTACGCCTTCTGCGGTTGCCGGCGAGGCGGCTTGCAAGTGAAAGTCCCTATCAGGAGCGTTAACGAAGCCAGGATCCAGAAACCGGGAGTGGCTGTCATTCCCTGTGGATTGAACATATTTCTCAAACCCAGTGAAGCTCTCGGAAGCTGCCTTCCAGCTGCTTGCTTTGGATCCGGCCGCACAATAATAAAGATTGTGATCGATGGTGACCGGCGGGTGGTTCTTGTCGACGTCAGATCTATTCAGCGACATCAGACACCGCTCGCCGGCGTACACGATGTTGTTTTCAAAAACGTCGTCCGACATATTCCACTGCATCTGGAACTCACCAGATCCGGTTCCCGCCGTGTCATTATCGTAAAGAGTGTTGTTGACTACGACGCAGTGTTCGGTGTGGCCACGTTCAGGTGCGTAGCCTCCGATGGAAACGCCTGCAGTGTTGCAGTGATAAATAAGATTGTTTCGGGCGATAACGTAGCTGGTGGCGCGGTTGCGATGCTCACTGGCCAGCTCGATGCCAAAATCTACGTCATGGATGACGTTGCGTTCGATCAGAATCTTGGCGCCGCCATCCACGTAAATGCCGTCGGAAGACTGGTCTTGGCCATATGCCGGATTACCTCGCGACGTGATGTTGTAAACCAGATTCTCGCTCACGACTCCGTCCCGAGCCTGATCGACGGCCGGGTCGGGGGCCGTGCGCTCAAAACCGATGACGTCGATTCCAATGTTGTTATTGTCGTGAACGACGTTATGCGTAATGCGGAAATTGGTTACATTTCCGTTCACAACCAGCGATTCGCTCGAGCCGGTCTTGAGATGATGAACCTCGTTCCCGTCGATGACCAAGTCGCTGATGGGAGTTTTCGCATCGGTGCCGTACACCGCGATGCCGAAACCATTGCCGCCGCTTCCGGGGCGGTCGCGGCCTTGAAAATTATTTTCGATATCGTGAACGTTGTTTTTCAGTAGTTCGATATGAGATCCCGATCCCATTACGCTTATGCCTAGCGGAGCCAGGTGGTGTTCGGCGGTGCGGAAGTTCCGAATCTCAAATCCTTCGATTCGTACGTAACTCTGATTGTGAATGGTCACAATCGCGCTTCTACCGGTGGGCGTAAAATGCGCTGCGTCGAGCACGGCAGTTTCGCCGGGATAGCTTCTAAAACTTATGTATCCGTCTGTGGCATTGCCCGACGACTTGATCGTGAGCAACTCGTCATAAGCTCCGCCGCGCACATTGATCGTATTGCCCGCGCGAGCAACATCGGCCGCGTGTTGGATCGTTCTCCAGGGTGCGGTTTGCGTTCCGGCGTTCGCATCGCTGCCATTCGTTGACACGTAAAACGAGGCGTTTTTCTGCGCAAAAGACAGCCGGATACCAACAAGTAGAACGAATACAGTCAGGAAAGTAAGTTTCATGGCGCGACGATCGACTGCCCAATTTGCGAACATTGTTCCCATCCTTAATTATTGTCGTTGCAGGCTCCATCGTACATTCGATCAATTTGTCCGTAGTTGAACGTTCTGATTCAGGCAAAAGAAATTGCGTGGGTCGTAGCGAGTCTTGACCTCGACCATGCGTTCCCATCGTTGTTGGTAGGCCTCGGGCACGCGGTCCTGCTCGTCGCCGCTCATGAAGTTCACGTAAACACCTGGTTTCATCGCCGGACGCAGCTTTTCGAAGACCGAACGAACCCAGGAAATATGTAGATCGTCCCCTGCGGCGTGAGGCCAATTTGCCAGGAGATTAAGAATGAATGGCGCGCTGCGATCACCGAACGCCGTTTCGTCGGAGGCTACCTGCCCAGCGGCTCCCCCCAGATAAGCAAGTTCGATCTGCGTTGCGGCTGATGGAACCGTGGCAAGCGCGTCGAGAAAGCGATCGATGGTTGCATCGTTGAGACAGCTAAAATACCCGGACTTCGTGTAATAACGGCGGCCATGCGGAAAGTCGGAATCGGCCATGGTCTGCAGGTTTAGATATGACACGGTTTGGCTTCGCACCGAATCGGGGTGGCAAAACGAAAGAGCGCGCTCGAAATATGCTTGTGCGGCTTCCTGAGCACCGGTCCAGACCAGCGAACTTTCCGCTACCGGCCTTCCGCGAAGTTGCGCCGGAACCTTACTCTGACGCGGAGCGAGGCGGAGGTTAAGATTCCATTTCAGATCGAATGGCGCATCAGCCATGAAGTCACGCCAGCACTCAAGGAGCTGACGGATGCTGGCCTCGGGAATAAGGCCTTCGGCAAGCACAACCGATTTCAGCGGATGGAGCTTAAGATCGAATTCGGTCACGATTCCGAAGTTGCCACCCCCTCCGCGCAAAGCCCAGAACAGATCCGAATTCTCTTTTGAGTCGGCGTGAAGGAGAGATCCGTCCGCCGTAACCAGAGTAAAAGCTTCGACATTGTCACACGATAACCCGAACCGCCGTGTGAGCCAACCAGTGCCTCCGCCAAGAATCAGACCGGATGCCCCCGTGTGGGAAACGACTCCGGAGGGAAAAACAAGACCTGCCTTTTGTGTCGCGGTATCAATCGAGCCCAACAGGCAGCCGCCGGCAACACGCGCCCGGCGGGCATCGGCATCGACAAATACGTCGCGCATCCTCGACAAGTCAATTACTAGCCCGCCATCGCAAGTGCTGAAACCCGCGAGACTGTGGCCTCCGCAGCGGATAGCAGTGAGAATGCCGATCTCGTTTGCAGCTCGCACGGCGATTCGAACATCGCCAACATCCGCGCAGCGCGCGATGAGGCCCGGCCGACGTGCGACCATGCCATTCCAGATCGTCCGCGCCTCTTCGTATCCCGGATCGCCTGCGCGCAAAAGATCGCCGTCGAATCGGCCGCGAAGCACCGAGTGAATCTCGCGGCATGCCCGCGCTTGCTCGGAATCATTCTGCGCAGACTTATTCTGGCTCGGCATGAGAGGTGGAAAGCTGTCCCGCAGTCTTCGTTTCCCGGTTGCGAAAATACAAGAGTGAGATGAGTCCAAGAAAAACAAAAAATGCCGGTACCGACCATCGCAATCCGTCGACGAAGAATGTTGTCAGCGAAATAGCGATCAGCAAGACTATGCCGATTAGTGTGAAGAGCGGATGCGCCGGCAAGCGCATGGGCAAACTCAAGAGCCGCTCGCGAGCAAGCGCTTCGCGAAAACGGAGGTGGCTTGCGAGAATCACGAGCCACACGAAAAGCATTCCGGCGACGGCCGTTCCAAAGAGCATGAGAAACGCGTTCTTGGGTGCATAGATGGCCAGCAAAATCGCTGCGATGATCCCTGCGGTTGAGGCCAGCAGAGCGTGATGCGGCACTCCGTTGCGACTCACCTTGCCCATCCAAGCTGGGGCATAGCCTTCCCTGCCAAGAGAGAACAGCATGCGCGTAGAAAGATATAGGTTGGTGTTAACGCTTGAAAGCGCTGCCGTGAGCACCACGAAATTCATGATCGCGGCGGCGAAGGGCACGTGCGCAGCAGAAAATGCGAGAACGAACGGGCTGCCTGAAAGCCCCGATGCGCTCGTGCTCTGATTCCACGGAGTCATAGCGACCATGATGGCGATCGCCAGGACATAAAAAAGGATCAGCCGCCAGACTATGCTGCGCATGGCGCGAGGTATCGTAACCGATGGACAGTCGGCTTCACCCGCGGTTACGGCGATGACTTCCACTCCCATATAGCTGGTGATTGTGATGGTGAGCGAAAGCCAGACTCCTTTCCATCCCGCGGGAAGAAACCCTCCGTGTTGCGTCAGGTTAACCCAAGCGGTCGCACCGTGTGATCCGCGGCCGAAAACCAGAAAAATTCCAACAATGATGAAGGCGATAATGGCCACCACTTTGATCATGGCAAACCAATATTCGAACTCGCCGAAGCGATGAACCTGCATGGAATTGAGCGCAACCAGCAACGCCGAAACCAGCACCACCCAAGTCCACTGGGGAACATCCGGAAACCAATAAGACATATATATGCCGGCTGCTGTAACTTCAGCGCCAATCGCGATGATCTGTGCAGCCCCGTAAGTCGCGCGAACGGAAAATCCTGCCCAGGGATTGAGATAAGTCTCAGCGTAGATTCCGAATGCCCCCGCGACCGGATGCACGACCGCCATTTCCGCGAGTGCGTAAGACATGATTAGCGCGACCACCGCGCCGTGAAGATAAGAAAGGATCACCGCCGGGCCAGCTAATCGCATGGTGACGCCACTGCCCAGGAACAGGCCGACGCCAATCGCGCCGCCGATGGCCATCATGGTGAGCTGCCTCTGCGTGAGGCCGCGGCGCAGACCCTCCGAGTCTATGATGGGAGATTCGGGCGTGAGGCTTGCCACGGTGCCCGGGCGCGACTGATCAGTCATGGCTGGCAACGCCGACGGGAGTAGTGGCCAAGAGTTGGATGTTCTTTTTGAGAACTTCCACAACCGCGTTGACGTCGTCGACCGTGTTGTAGACGTGAAACGAGATCCGCAGGCCGTCGAAACGGGTCGAGGCGATAATACCGCTCTTTGCCAGCTCTTGGCGCAATTGCTCTGAATCGTTGGACTGCAACACGACGAGCGGCCCTGAGCTTCCGGCTGGAGTTTTTGCAACGATGCCCAGATCCCGTGAGCGATTCAAAAGCGATTGCGCAAGATATTCCACGTGGGCAGCAATGTGCTCCATTCCGATTTCCTGCAGCATCTGAAAGCCGGGTAGCGCTCCGTACACATTGGGCACGGATGGAGATCCCGATTCGAATCTTCGCGCTGTCGGCGAAAGCTCGAACTGCTGCGGGTTGTAGGCGAACGGATTCGCCTGCCCGAACCATCCGGTCACCGACGGCGCAAGCGATGGAATGAGTTCTTTGCGAACATAAAGAAAAGCAAGGCCGGGCGGGCCAAGCAGATATTTCAGCGTGCCGGCAACGTAAAAGTCGAGGTTCATCGCTTTCACGTCCACCGGGCGCGTGCCGCAGTCCTGGTAATCATCGAGCATGACCAGCGCGCCCGAATCGTGGGCGAGTTTCTCAATCGAACCGATTTGGGTACGGAATCCGTTCTTGAAGCAGACGTGGGTGAGGGGCACGATGAGCGTGTTGCGGTCGATGAGCTTTGCGTAGTTGGCGGTCGGAATCGTATTGGCTTCCGCCTTGGCGAATTGCACTTCGGCTCCGCGAACTTGTTGTGCGAGCCAGATGTGGCCCATGGTAGGAAATTCGAACTCGCCCATCACGACTTTGTTTCGTTCTCGAAAATTCAAAGCGCTGGCAATTCCGTTTATCCCCGCTGAGACGCTGGTGACGATGGCAACTTCATCGGGACTCGCATGGATAAACCTCGCAAACGCGGATCGCGCCGCCTCATATCGTTCGACCCACGCCTCCCAGGGCGAACCTTGCTCATGCCAGGTCGAGATGAACTCGCTCATGCCAGTTTCGACGGCATCGGACAGCGCGCCTTGTGAACAACTATTCAGATAAATCTTCCGCTGAAAAATCTTGAACCGGGAACGAATTTTGCGAACTTCGTCTTCAGTCAGCATGAGCGTGTAGTCCACAGAGCGTAGCCGAACTCGCGAAGCCGACATTTGCGGTGCCAGTTCTTCGCACGGCATGCTTCGCCGCCGTGAGCTAGAATATCTGTTTTCGTTTGTCGGGTAAAAGCGGGCAGAACTGTCCGGCTAACAAGAACATGCCAGTCTCAGTAGCCAGTTCGAAGGTTATCTTTGACGCGCTGAAAAAATGCGATGTCCGGCTGATGTCGGCGTTGCCCGAAACATGGCTGGTCCATCTCATTCGCATGGCGGATGACGATCCGGAAATGATTCTGGTGCGTCTGGCAAAAGAAGAAGAAGGAGTCGGCATTTCAGCCGGCGCGCACTTTGCCGGCGTCAAATCTGCCATGCTGATGCAGAACCACGGATTCCTGGCATCGATCAACGGCATTGTTTCGTTCGCACACCTCTACAAAATTCCGCTGCTGATGCTCATCAGCTACCGCGGCACGTTCGGCGAGCGCGACCCTTGGCAGACGCAGGGCGGCAACGTTACCGAATCACTTCTCCGCTCCATGAGCATTCCCTATTCGTTTCTTGATCGAGCAGACAACGTCGAAAAGCGAATTCGCCAAGCGCAAACTCTGGCCGAAAGCAGCCTGCAACCCGTCGCACTTCTGCTGATGCGCGACCTGATGTGGGAGGAGTGATGCTGCGCCTCGACTGCTTGAAAGCGATTTATCCGGAACTGGAAAATTGCTTGGCTGTCACGATCATGGGAGCGACGGCAGCTGAGTTGCAATCTCTTGGTCATCGGCCCAATTTCTTTTATCTGCAACATGCCATGGGACTCGCTTCTTCGACTGGTTTGGGTTTGGCGTTGTCGCTGCCCGAGCAAAAAATAATTGTCCTGGATGGCGATGGGTCGATCCTGATGAATCTTGGCAGCCTGAGCACGATGGCGCGGTACCGGCCAGCGAATTTGGTTCATGTGGTGTTCGACAACGAGAGCTTATTGTCGGTCGGCGGTTTTCCCACCGCGACAGGAAAAGGGACGGATCTGGAAGGAATCGCTCGCGCGTCGGGAATTCCAAAAGCGCTGACGGTGCGCACGGTGGAGGATTTCGGGACTGCCGTGAAAGAGGCGTTGGCACGGAGCCAACTGACGACCATCGTCGCCAAAGTCGAAGCGACGGGCCCGTCTGGCTATGTCACCGACCTTTCACTTTTGGAGAATCGCTTTCAGTTCCGTCGGTACATCCAGTCGCTGAAGCGACCGGGATCCTAGCTCGATCCTTTTAAGATCAGTTTTGGAAGTGAGATTTCGTAGGGGAAAACAAATGTCCTCTGTTCTGGCTCAATTGATGGAAGAACTCGCTGCCGGCCGGCTGCGAGTGGTCGATCTTACCCAGCCTTTGAGTCCGCAGACGCCGCTACTGCCGCTGCCGCCGCAGTTCAACAACACGCCTGCATTCAAGATCTGGGAGCTCTCCCATTATGACGAGCGCGGTCCTGCGTGGTACTGGAACGGATTCGAAACCGGCGAACATACTGGCACTCATTTCGATGCGCCAATTCACTGGGTTTCAGGAAAAGATATTCCCGACAATTCCGTTGATCGAATCCCGCCACAAAAATTTGTCGGTCCAGCTTGCGTGATCAACATCAGCGCCGAGGCAGCACAGGATCCGGATTACCTCGTGACTCCGGAACGCATCGCGCAGTGGGAACAAAAGCACGGCCGCATCCCTGCTGGCGCATGGGTTCTTCTGCGCACAGACTGGTCGAAGCGGAAAGATCCCAAGGACTACATCAACGCGAAAGAAAACGGCCCACATACTCCGGGATTGGCCAGAGAAACTTCGGCCCTGCTCGCACAGAAGCGAGATGTGCTTGGTGTCGGCGTGGAAACGGTTGGGACCGACGCCAGCCAAGCGTTCACCTTCGATCCTCCATTCCCAAACCACTATCTGATGCACGGGAGCGGAAAGTTTGGCTTAGCCAGCTTGTGCAATCTGGATCAGCTTCCAGCGACGGGGGCCATCGTAATCGCCGCGCCCTTGAAAATCGTAGGCGGCTCAGGCAGTCCACTGCGAGTGATTGGCATTACGCCGTAAAGGCGAGTCATCTTGCCGGCGAGGATTCTCAGGGACGGTACTGGCCCGGCACTGCACTGCGATATCGGACGTGACGAATTTACTTCCGGCTGAGAAGGTAGAGATCGGCATCGCCGCTGGGGCGGGCATAGACGACCGTAGAAAGATCTTTGGAAAAATCGTAGGCATTTCCGCTGTATCCCAGATGGAAGGCAAAGGGAAGTGTGACCGCAGGCTGCGCCGAGCCGGTGAGTTTTCCATCATGCCAAGGGACGCGGTAGATGGTGGTTTCTCCGCGGGAAGCGCCTATGTAAAGAATGTATTTGTTATCGGAAGAGAAATGGACGACCAGAGTTTTCAGGTCCGGTAGGAGCGGAATACATTTACCATCGGCCAGCGAGTACGCACTGATGCCGAAGCTTTGTGCTCCCGTATTCAGCGATGTGAGCAGATATTTCCCATCCGATGAAGAATCCCAAACAGCCCCGCAGTTGTCGACCAATTTCTCCAAGCCTGATCCATCCGTTGCAACCTTCCATGTCGTCACCTTAGCCAAGTCGGATTCTTGTCCACCCAGAAAGAAAAAATTCGGGTCAGCGCTAGCAGAACCATAGCCGCCGGATACTCCTGACCACGGAATCTGGCGCAGTCCGGTGCCGTCGGTCTTCACAGTGTAGATCTTCGGCTTGCCGCCCTCAGTTGCCGCAAATACCAACTTGGAAGCGTCTGAATTAAAAGTCACCGTGAGCAGTTCCGTTCCGGAGGTGATTTTGACGCGATTGCTGCCGTCTATATCGGAAGCCCAAAGATCTCCCTGCTGGGCATTGCCCGAAAGAGTTATGTACATGATGTGGCGGCCATCCCATGAAAGGGCGGGTTGGGTGGCTTCTTCGTTCACCAAGTCGAAAGACTGCTTGGTCAGTGGGTGATACGCCGTGAGGAACCCGGATCGCCTGCCGTTTACGAAATATACTCCCTTGCCTGCGGGAGCCGGCATAGGCGAAAAGTCTGGCCCGGCGCCGGAGGTGACTTGTCTCAAGCTGCCGTCATCGACGCGATACTCCCAGATGTTGGTGATGTCATTCACCGTCCGGCTGCAGAGAATGGTTTTCCCAGGACTGTTCCAGACCAGGCCTGTCGGGCTTCCGGAGAGGTCGCCGATTTTTTGCGAGGCGTGCGTGCCTGCGTTCACGCGATAGAGAGTCAAACTGGTAGACCCCAGCACCGTGTCATTTCCAGTCGCGATCAGCAGATCATTGCCGTCCGGAAAGGGCAGAATTCGGACCGGGCTCGAACCCTCGGGAGATGGAAAAATTAACTCGTCCGACAATCCGGTTTTCGGTTTACGAAAAACGGCATTGCTGAACCCGCCCTTCACAAAGTAGAAGAAGTTTCCATCTGGAGAAAGCGCAAGGTGGAATCCAGAGGCGACGGCCGCAGCAGCGCCGCCGAGCGTGGGTACGGCAAAGCTCTCTTGTCCTGCGAAATCGTTGGTGTAATAGATCTGAGTGCCGTCTGGGGAAAAACTCTCGACTAACTTATCGACGGAGTCGTTGGTAAGCTGCAGCGGCTCACCGCCGGAAGACAGCATCACGAACACCTGGTTGAACCCTGCGACCGGGGAAGTGAACGCCACTGTGTGCCCGTCGGGAGAGAGCACGGCTGCGTTCATTGGTTTATTCCAGTGGCTGATCTGAACCACTTTCTCCGGACCGCTCGATGAACTATGGAAATAAAATGCAGCCAGCCCGCCCAGAACAATCACGGTAACGATGGCCGCTAAGGCGATGTACGCTTTGCGCGAAGGTTTCGCCGGTGGGACGGCTATTTTCGACGTGCCGCTCGCCGGAGCGCCCGCTGACAACTCGACTGCGCTCGGCAAAACCGTGCTTGATCTTCCCGAACCCGAATCGCGTTTCGATCGCTTAAGGTCTCCCCGCAATTCTGCGCCCGATTGGTAACGAAGTTCAGGATCCTTCTCCAGGGCCTTATTAATGATGCGATCGAGTTCGGGTGGCACCTCGGGATTCAATCGCAACGCAGGCACTGGAGCCTTATGCAGAATCGCGTCGAAAATCACCGCCGAAGTCCCACCGGAGAATGCCGGACGTGCTGTCGCCATTTCGTAGAGCACCACGCCGAACGAAAACAGATCCGTGCGTGCGTCGAGAGTTTCTCCACGAGCCTGTTCCGGCGACATGTAGGCCACCGTGCCCACTGCGCTGCCTGGGCTCGTGAGGTGATCTTCCATCTCCAGGGTTGGCGAGCTCAGGCCGCTGCTCTGTGTGTTGGCGGTGACCTTGGCGAGGCCGAAATCGAGAATCTTCGCCTGTCCCCGCGGCGTCACGAAAATGTTGGCCGGTTTGATGTCTCGATGGATGATCCCCTTCGAGTGGGCCGCGTCCAGCGCGTCGGCGATCTGGATTCCGAAATCCAGGATCGACTCGATTTCCAGTGGCTTTGCGGCAATCTTGTGCTTCAGCGTCATGCCTTCCAGATACTCCATGGCGATGAACGCCTGCCCGTGCTGATCGTCGATTTCGTAGATCGTGCAGATGCTGGGATGATTCAAAGCCGATGCGGCTTTGGCCTCGCGCTGGAAGCGTGCCAGCGCTTGCGGATCTTTGGATACATCATCTGGAAGGAACTTGAGGGCGACGAAGCGGCCGAGTTTGACATCCTCCGCCTTATAGACGACACCCATGCCCCCGCCGCCGAGCTTTTCGACAATGCGGTAGTGAGAGATACTCTGGCCGATCATGGCGAACTCAGGCCATGTTAGAGATGGGATGGATGCAAAGTCAACGACAGTAAATCAGTAGCAGTCCAGCCGTTTTCAGGGCGCCGACGGTTATTTCTGTGTGGTTTTGCTCTTGGAATTCGCCGAGGCCGTCGGAACCGTCGTGAACGATCCAAATTGTTGCAGCGATCCGAGGAAAACGCTGGCTTCGTCTTCATCGAGCCAGAGAAACTGGTCGCCGTTAGCTTGATACATCACCACGTTGTACTCTTGCTTTATTTTCCCCACCTTGATGTTTAGAGGATTGGCGGGTGAGTTCGTCGATAGCATGCTGAAGCGCCCGGCGTTGAGTGGATCGGGCAGCGGGGTTCCGATGAATATCCCATCGGAGTTTGTAGCGTCCGCGCCCAAAGTCAGGAACGGGTCGCTTACGAGCCCGTACCCAACAATCTCCCCACTGGTAACTGTCGATTCGGCAACGAAATCGAACTCCCCTTCAAAACCCATCAGATAATTCTGATCCTGTGCTCCCATGGCATATTGCCCGGTAAAGCTTGACGTAGACGTATTGGTTTGTGGAAGCACAATTCCAGTACCGCCGGAGAACAGAGCATCCGTGTCCAAAAGGAGAGCTCCACCACCAGTTCCGCTGGTGGTGTTGTTGGGATCGAGGAGATTGAGCTTGGGGTCCGTCATGTATAGGCCAAAGGCACTCACATCTCCCAAGTCTCCCGGCGCGATCGTCAAGCTGCCGTAACCCGTGCTGGCGATCGAGTAGGTCCCGGAAATCGTGGCGTCCGGAACAGTAAAGCTGAAGGCGAGTTCATTATCGTCCCCGACTCCGGTGAACGTTCCGGACGAACTGTTGGTCGAGAACATACCCGCGTCGCCGTACTGGGTACTGAATACAGTGCCTTCGACGCCAAAGATCGAGCTTCCGAGCGATGCGTTGCTGGCCGTGGTCGCGTTCGTGCCCTGGCCATACGCGGTGCCAATCGCTGTATCTGACGGATCGACATCGATGATCCGTATTACTTCCGGACCGACAATGTAATAGTTCAGGGAAACCGGCGAAGGTCCCCCAAGGAGCACGTCATAATTGAGTGTGCTGGTGATGGTTCCGCGCCCGAAGGCATCAGGGATTGAGAGCGTCCCAGTGAGGGAACTGCCCAGAACCGGTGCTCCAATTCCGGCATCGTTCGTATCATACAAACCGTTTTGCAACGTCGTCCCACCGCTGGCGATGGAAAATACCCCGCCGTAGCCGACCGGCGAGAAAACCGGATCGAGTCCCGTCAGAGTGAAAGCGTAGCCACCGTTCAGGTTGCTGGTTGATAAAGTCGGCAGCGTCTGCAGGTCAAGGCTTCCGCTGGAAGTCGCCGATCCGTCGTATTGCGCGATCAGAGCGTGATTCGAGTTCACAAACTGCACGGCAAGAGTTTCCACTCCCGACACGCCAACGTTCAAATTGTTGGTATCCAACACCAAGGTTCCCTGATGAGTGGTACTGCTGAGCGTCAAACCGCCTCCCGTGATCGTATCGCCGCTGGGTTGAGGCGATACGACAAAAAAGCCGTCGCTGTAGTCTTGTTCTCCAGCAATCACGTCGCCAGTTGGGTCAATGAGCACTGACCCAGCAAGGTTATAGAAACCAGTAAATGAACCCTGTTCGAGATCCTCCTGCCCGCTCAGATAAAACGAATAATATTGTGAGCCGACGGGGTAGTTCGTCAGGGAGAACGAAGCTTGGGTTGTTCCGGTTGCGGATGCAAGAACCGCAAAAGTGCCGGCCAGGTCATTGGCGGTCATCGTAGATGAAGTCGCAATTCCCGCGGAGTTGGTCGTTGCAGTGCTCGTGTTTGTGCCGGTAGAAGCGAACGTGAGGCTAGCCGCGCTGGTTGGCGCGGTAAACGTCACTACAACGCCATCTACGGGGTTCTGCAGATCATCGACTACCAGCGCGGAAAGAGGCGCGGCGAATGGTTTTCCTCCGATTGCGTTTTGCGACGTTCCGGAAACTACGCTCACGCTTTCGGCTGAACCCGCCATGTTCGTCAGGCCGAAGCTGGCAGTCGACGTAGTCCCAGACACGGCCGCGACCACGGTATCAGCGCCGGCAACTCCATTCGCCGAGAAGATTGGCGAAACCGCGATACCGCTCGCATTCGTGAGCGCGGTCGCTATATTCGTGCTACTGGTCAGGAAAGTGCCGCTTGCTCCTGTCGCCGGGGCGGTAAACACAACAGTTGCATTGTTGACGGGATTGTTCCCGCTATCTACAACCGAAACCTGCAAGGGATTCGTGAATGAAGTGTTGACCGCCGCGCTCTGGCCATTTCCCGATGTCGGCGTGATGGAGGCTGGAGCTCCGGTTGTATTCGTGAGGTCGAAAAGAGCTGCCGTCGCTGCGCCCGAACACGAAGCTGTCACCGTATAAATCCCAACTTCTCTATTCGCCGTAAATATGGTGGAAGTCGCCAGGCCGATCGAGTTTGTGGTTGCCGTCGTCGTGTTAGTTCCCTTAGGGCCAAATGTGCCGCTGGCTCCGGTGCCTGGAGCGGTGAAAGTTACGACGACTCCATTCGCCGGCACGCCGTTCGAAGTCACCATGGCAACCAGTAACGTTCCAAAAGCGCCGTTGACAGCATGGCTTTGCGGGCTTCCGCTTTGAGGAGTTATCTGCACGAGTGGAGCAACCGTAGGAGGCGAATCCCGGTTACTCGAACAGCCCACGAGTGCAATCAGACAGATGGTTAAAGCCATCGCCAGACAGGCCTTGACGTTTGGTTTGCGGCTCACTCTTTTGCAGTTGATTATCTTGCGGCTCATTGAGCGCCTCCATCCGGAGCGGAGACGCTGCGCGCGCGTTCTCTTGCTTGCGGAGACATCGCGACCCCATGCTCGTTGCGAATCGGATAAACCTGATCTCTAGCAGTGACCGTGCGTGCCATCAGTACCGGCTTACCGTTCGAGGTCTTCATTACTCCGGTGACCTCGACCCGCTCTCCCAACTTCACGGCAACGGCATTCCTTCCGGTCAAGCCGTACGCTCCGAGGCTGACATCCATCGAGCCGGATGGCGTTGCGATCAGCAGGTGAGAGCCGTTCATCATTCCCTTCGAGGCCTTTGTCAATACGCCGGTTACGCTCCCGCTGACGGTAACTTCTTCCGAAATGTCATAACGGAATGGAAAATTTGCCGAACTTTTTGCAGTCTGCCCCTGTATGCTCGGCAGAAGTGCGAGCAGGAAAAATCCGCTCACCGCACTCAGTTTTCTGATCAGTGATTTCATCTTTCGCCTCGAGTTGCTGCTTGAGTCGATCCGGATTCGGCCGATGCCTGCGGCAATGACCGGAGTTGCTCTTGGATCCATTCCAAATCTTTGTTATTCCGCACGACTGCATTAAATTCTTCTGGAGTTCGGTAAATCACGACCGTGCTGTCTGCGGGCGCGGCGGCTCGCAGTTTTTCCTTCGCGACTCCGGGAGTGACCCGGTCGAATGTCGCATCCTGCAAGCGAAACTTCTTTGCCTGAATCTTGGGCAGCCATTTGACCGGTTCGAGGGTCTCGGCTTTTTTCAGAAACTCCGGCGTCACGTAATTGGCCCGCTCATCTTCGGGTACGAACGGCGAAGTCGCCATCCAATCGGGCCAATCGCCCCAGGGGTCGATCGTATCCAGCACTTTGATTCGCGGATCGGCCGCGGATGCCAGAATGCCAATGCTCGCTCCCGAGCCTTGAGCGAACATTCCTACGCGGCTCATATCGAGATCGTTGCGGCTGGCAAGATAATTCAGAACTTCCTGCACATCGTGCGCGGAGACCGCCAGGCACTCCTGCAGATCGCTGACGAACCACTCCCGCATCGGGCGGTCGTGATAACGATGGCCGGTGAGGGCGGAGACGAATCCGACGGCCGCAAAACCGTTCTTGGTCGCTGCCTTTTGAAAATCTTCATTCTTGAAGCGGTCCGTGGTCGCCGGGTAGCCGTAGAGGTAGATAATGACCGGCGGCTTAGCTACGCTCTTTGGCTTCATGACATACAGATCGAGCGGATCGCCCCATCGCCACTGCACCTGAGTTAATTCGACGGTGAAGGTGTCGTCATCGTTGATGTAGCCAACCAGCGGCGGTGCTGGCCGTAGAGAACTGGTGGTAAGGGCCGGAGAATTCCAATCCTCCGTAACTCCAACGAACCTGGCATCGGCGGGATCGGCTATAGGTGTCGGCGCAGGGATAAGTTGAGCGGCGGCGACTTGCGACAGATACAAAATCGCAACAGCCAAAGATAGAAAAATTTCTCGACTCGTCATTTTCACTGGGAACCGGGTGGCCATTTAATCGAAAGCGCGCAATTTATCACAGGGAGAAAAGAGGGAGTAATTCGTGCGGCTCTTCGCGGCCGCTTAGTGATCGAAATGGAAGGGCGAACGCCGTTAAGCATCGCCCTTCCGGCTGATCAAACCGTTCGTTTAGAGTAGGGAATACGCTATAATCCCTACAAAGATACTATACAACCTCACGGGAACACTGCGCAAGCTGATCCAGGCTGGACTTGAATCAGGCTCGTGGTCGTGTCGGAAGTTGTTTCCACGCCAGTACTGGTCAGGATGCAACCACCTGCATCTCCGCCCTTATCACCGGCGGTCGAAACG
Source organism: Candidatus Sulfotelmatobacter sp. (assembly GCA_030041415.1). Lineage (GTDB taxonomy): Bacteria > Acidobacteriota > Terriglobia > Terriglobales > Acidobacteriaceae > Sulfotelmatobacter. The sequence continues at coordinate 5,155 of JASHNX010000150.1, read as the reverse complement.
TTGACCGGGGGCACGCCTTCCTGCAGATAGTGCGAGCGCAGGAGAGGAAGACCGGGGTCGCTCGCTCCGACTTTGACGGCCGGCACGAAGTCAGGAGTGCTGGTTGTAACGTACGTCTGCGATCCCTTGACCAGGAGGTCGAGGGCGGAAAGCGCAGTTCCGTTGCTGACGGCGCGGAGGTTCGACCAAGCCCGGTAAGAGCCGTTGCGCAGGTTGGGGAACGAAAGATTGCCGCTCCAGATTTTGCCCTCGGGGCAGGGGAATGCGCCCGAGCAAGCAGCTGGAAGGTTGGCTGCGCCTGGCAACACTCCAGCCGTGGCCGGTTCACCGGGATCGATGGTGGTTCCGTACTTATGGAAGATTCCATCGATGCCATCCAGCGTGAGGTAACCGTAATTGGCGTTGTTGGAGATGCTGGAAACGTTCCCGTAGCTGAAGAACGCGTAGCCGATGCCGTCATCGCCGTTGTTGGTGTTCGAGTTAAGAACGGATTTTACCTCTTCGCTCGTACCGATCGCGCGGAAGCGGCTTCCGCCCGCCGTGCAAGCCTTGGAGAGCGGGTTCTGTGATGCGACGCCGGTCTCCTGGCTGGCGCCGCTGAGCGTCCAGTAGCGGAATACGCTGTACTCGGTGGTGTTCATGGTTCCAGACATTGGTTCACGCAGGTAGACCGAAATCGGACCACCCGACCCTCCCACAACGCCTCCATCGCAATCGGCGCCGCTAAAGAGAGTTTGCGCTTCCTGGTCGGTGATGTTGCTTGCGCCACTGAGGGCGCCAGTGCGCGAGATAATGAAGACAACTGGGGTTGCGCCCACGGAAACTGTTGTCGCCACGGGAACCGCGGTGCCAGTGAATGGGTCCTTGCCGCTGAGCGCGAATGCCAGGACGTGTGCGGTCGAGGTGCTGAGCGGATATCCGCTAAGGATGTCGCTTCCTTCCAGATCCGCCAGCTTAGCTCCGAATTTGGGGCAGACGCCGGAAGCATTGGCGCCGTAACCGAGGCCAGCCAGGCCGTCAGTGCCTCCACCGAGCACTGAATTAGCGCGGCAGGTGGCGAACAACGCATCTTCTGGACGAATGTCGCTCGCAGCCGTGTTGACCAGCGACGTCCCTGATGTGTAAAGCGTCTGGATGGAAGAGGGCGGCGTTGTGTCGCTTGAGCCGTCGCCCCAGAGCGTGGAGCTGATCAGATTTCCAGGCGGGGGGAAAGTCGTAACATTAATGTTGCAGCGGGGTTGAGCGAAATAGCAGCGGTCTCCCACACCGGAATCGACTTTAATGAAAGCCCAAACGTTCGGGGTAGCAGCGCTATCCCACACGATCCAAACGGCGCCGCTGTCGACGGCGGCCGTTCCACCTAACACTGTGGGCCGCGTATCGGTTAAGTCGAAGGCGGAGTTTGTGTAGTGGAAGCAGGGAGCCGTTCCGCCGGAAACGCACTTCCCGGCGTTATAGGCGCCCAAGGCAAGGGTCTGCCACTGCGCGGAAGAGCCCGCCAGTTGCACCTTGATGGTCTGCGCCTTTGCCAGCGGCACGACATTCACGATCGCAGCCACTAAGAGCGCTGCGAACACTGTTTTCATACGCGTCATAGATATTCCTTTCTGAGATTTAGAATTCAATGTTGAAGGCATCACTTTCGTCGCATGCGGCTGGTTCTGCCGCACGCAGCTTCGAATCTGGGCAAATCACACCACCGCTTTCTCTGCCGGTAGCTGACCGTGTACCTCGCGTAGTTTGTCGCGCTTATTCGACAGGGGCCCCGAAACTGCACTGGGAAATCACGCCGGGAGAATATCCGTAAATGTGTTACAGAACGGTTAAGGGCGTGTGAATTGTTTGTGACCGGATTCCTGAGAACGCACAGGCGCAATCAGAAACTCATTGCGTAAATTTTCATAGTCTGTTAACCTTCTGCGGTTTGCTTTTCCTGTAATATCCGCGTTCTGCTCCCCCTACTTCCAAACAGATTCACGGCCGGAGAGCCACTTTTGAGAGTTGTCTCGCACTGTGCTTGGCAGAACATAGTAAAGGCTACTATATTGATCGCCTTACTTTCTTTGTCTGCCTTTGCTCAGGAGGCGCCGGCAGGATCTTCGCCGCTGCCTCCTCCGGAAACGTCGCCCTTACCAGTGCTGGCGGCCCAGCAAGGAGGCAACGGCAAAGCCTCTATTCACGGAACCATCACCGATCAGACCCAGGCAGTTGTAGTGGGGGCGACGGTTGACCTTACCAACACCGCCAATTTCAAGAAAGAAACCAAGACAAACGAAAAAGGCGAATACACATTTACGGGTCTCGACGCGGGCACATATACGGTGACGGTGAATGCCCCGAACTTTGCCGCTAAGACCCTCGATTACATAAATGTAACGGTCGGATTGGAATTGACTCTGGATGCTCAATTGGAGCCGGCAAGTGGAAAGACTGAAGTCAACGTCCAATCGAGCACGGTGGGCAACGTTGAGACCGAGAATGCCAGTGTCTCGGGCACGATCACGCAGAAAGAAGTTACATCGATTGGCTTAAATGGCCGCAATTTCACACAGTTAATTGCGCTTGCTCCAGGAGTCAGCAACCAGACCGGACAGGACGAAGCCAAGGTAGGAGTTGTCGGCAGCGTGAAGTACAGCGTTAACGGTGGGCGCGTTGAGTACAACACCTTCGAAGTGGACGGCAGCGACGTGCTCAACACTGGCCTCAATGGTGCTTCCAGCACGCTGATGGTTTATCCCAGCCTGGATGCAATTCAGGAAGTAAAGGTGCTGACTTCCAATTATGGTGCTCAGTACGGTCGCACCGCTTCCGGAACGGTACTCGTCACCACCAAGTCGGGCACTGCAAAATTTCATGGAAACCTCTACGAGTTCATTCGCAACGAGGCGTTCAATGCGCGCAACTATTTCGACCCTCCCGGAGGCGCGCCGCTCTATCGCCGGCAGGATTTTGGTGGGACTATTGGCGGGCCGATCACCATCCCGGGCGTTTACAACACGAAGCGCGATAAGACGTTCTTTTTCTTCTCTGAAGAGTTCCGCCTGGAAAAAACTCCCACTGACTACAACTACGCTGTGCCGTCGCTGAAAGAGCGTGGCCTGCTCATGACGCCTTCGGGAATTCGGGAGAACCTGTCTCCGCCCAACTCGAACGGGTTGGTTTCGCAAGTGTTCGATTTCAGTGACGTTTGCCCGCCACAAGGCACGGTACAAACCTTCAACCGGCAGCAATATCCGGATTGCCCGGCAGTGGTCGGGTCGCAGTCGAAGCTGCAGCCGATCTACAATCTCCTCGGGCAACAAACTTCTCAGGGACCGGCGACCATCGGGGTTGACAAGAATGCGTTAGCCATCCTCCAAGCCAATCTGGTCCCCTTGCCGAATTCTCCAACCGGCTGCAACTTCGCGGTCGCAAACCTCGACCCAACCGACCCCAACCACTGTTATGACGCTGTCGTTTCACCGTCGACGTATTGGCGCGAAGAGCTGTTCCGTATTGACCACCAGATTACAGAGAAAATCCGCGCGTCGTTCCGATATGTTCACGATGCTTGGAATACCACAGTCCTGACCCCGCAATGGAGTTATTTGCGAACGAACGACCCCTCGGCAGAGGGATTTCCAACCATACAAAATTACTTTACGGGACCGGGCATCAGTCTGGTCGCAAAATTGACAGATACGATCACTCCAACGCTGTTAAACGACTTAACCGTAAGCTACGTTAATTCCGATATCACGCTGGTCGATGAAAACGGACCGGGAGGTGCGCAGTTTCAACGGAATCCGTCGCTTGGGCAACCCTTGGTTCCAGACGCCGCGGCGCCCGGGCAGTGCAATCCGCAAACCAGCGTGGACCCGATCAGCGGCATACCGCAGTGCGGCATGGGCTACCTATTCAACAACGGGTTTGGCGGGAAGATGCCAGGAATCGCCATTCTAGGAACCAATGCGGCTTACGGTGGCAGAGGCTTCGCGGCCGATCCCTCCTACATGCCGTGGACTCATACGAATCCGACCTATTCGATTCGTGACGATATCGGCAAGTCCATCCACAAGCATACGCTCCAGTTCGGCGGTCAATTCATATGGGCGCAGCGAAATCAGACTAATAACTCCATCGGCGCCGCTACCGGCGATGTGCAGGGATTGTTAACCTTCAGCAACCTGGCGCACAGCACCGGCAACGCCTTCGCGGATTTTCTCGCGCAGTACTACAGCGATGGCGAGAATATTGGATTCATCCAGAGCTTCTCGCAGGATTCCTCCCAGCACCGGTATTACCAGAGCTACCAGATCGCCGAACCTTACTTTCAGGATGACTGGAAAGTAACTCCGCGGCTGACGGTGAATTTGGGATTGAGAGTCAGCCTGTTCGGCACCTACCGCGAGAAATATCACAACGCATGGAACTGGCAAGCCTCAACGTTCGATGCCAAGAGATTTGCCGTCGATCCGAACAGCGGGGTGCTCTTAGATAAAAACAACGCCTCACTGCCTGTGCCTTTCAACCAAAGCACCTTTGCGCTGGCACCTTCGATCGTAAGCGATCTGGGGTTGGTGCAATGCGGGGTCAACGGGATTCCTGCCGGCTGCATGACTGGGCATCTCTTTAATCCTGCGCCTCGGGTCGGGTTTGCTTTCGATCCTTTCGGCGACGGCAAAACTTCGGTCCGCGGCGGCTACGGCATTTTCTTCGAGCATGGGACGGGAAATGAAGCGAACACAGGCTCACTCGAGGCGAGTTCGCCGGTCGTACTCAGCATGACCCAGCCACTTCCCCTGAATTATCCCTGCATTGGTTTTGTTGGTTACGGAACTCCGGCGAACCAGCCCGGCGACGATTGCATGTTCAATCAGGGAAATAAGACGCCGCCGGTGGGTTCGGTCTTTCCTCTCGACGTAACTGGAATTCCCACGCATGCCGTATGGCCATACGCGCAACAGTGGAGTTTCGGCGTGCAGAGGGAAGTGATGCAGAATGTTGTGGTCAATGCGGCTTATGTAGGAAGCAAAGGAACGCACTTAACCGTCGAGCGCCAGCTTAATCAGCTGCAACCGCTTCCATTGAACGAGAATCCGTTCGGTCCAAACGAGCCGTTGACTCTAACCGACTGCGATACTTCACCGCTTACTGGAGCGGGGCACCCGGGCGA